>DATBUE010000409.1:0-4565 GCA_036516375.1 Noviherbaspirillum sp.
CCGACACGTAGGCGTTGTAGCGCTGCACGCGGTCCGGGCCGTAGCTGTCCTTCACGCGCATCAGCGAGGACAGCGGGATCATCTCGCCCTTGTTGTTGCGCACTTTCAGTTGCGCGATGTCGTCCGCATGCGAGCGATACGGCGCATCCGCCTGCACCTTGACCTGGTAGGTGCGGCCGAACTGGTTGAAGTCGTTCACGTACAGCGAGCCGAGGTTGATCTGCAGCGTCTGGTAGATCGTTGCCAGCGGCACGCCGAGCTGCTTGGCCTTGGTGCGGTCGATGTCGGCGAACAGTTGCGGCACATTGATCTGGTAGCTGGAGAACACGCCGGTCAGTTCGGGCGTCTGCCAGGCCTTCATCTGCAGCGCCTGCACCGCCTTGTACAGCTCGTCGTAACCGAGGTTGGCGCGGTCTTCCACCATCAGCTTGAAGCCGCCGATGGTGCCCAGGCCGTTCACCGGCGGCGGCGGGAACACCATGATGAAGGCGTCCTCGATCGCGCCCAGCTTGGCGTTGATCTGCTGCGCGATGGCGCCGCCGGACAGCTCGGCCGACTTGCGCTTGTCGAAGTCATCCAGGCCGATGAACACCACACCGGCGTTCGGCGCATTGGTGAAGCCGTTGATCGACAGGCCGGGGAAGGCGATCGAGTCGCGCACGCCGGGCACGCTCTTGGCAATGTCCGACATGCGGCGGATCACTTCATCGGTGCGTTCCAGCGAGGCTGCATCCGGCAATTGCGCGAAGCCGACCAGATATTGCTTGTCCTGTCCCGGCACGAAGCCGCCGGGCACCGCCTTGAATACCACCAGTGCCGCAATCGACAGCAGCACATACACGCCCAGCGACGCCGCCTTGCGGTTCAGCACCATCTTGACTCCGCCTTCATAGCGATGCGAGGCACGGCCGAAGAAATCGTTGAACCAGTGGAAGAAGCGGCCGAACACCTTGTCCATGCCACGCGTGAGCGCATCCTTCGGCGCGTCGTGCGGCTTGAGCAGCGCGGCGGCCAATGCGGGAGAAAGCGTCAGCGAATTGAAGGCCGAGATCACGGTGGAGATCGCAATCGTCAGTGCGAACTGGCGATAGAACTGGCCGGAGAGACCGGAGACGAAGGCGATCGGCACGAACACCGCGCACAGCACCAACGCAATCGCGATGATCGGCCCGCTGACTTCCTTCATTGCCTGCACCGTCGCTTCACGCGGCGAGAGGCCGTTGTGGATGTTGCGCTCGACGTTCTCGACCACGACGATCGCGTCGTCGACCACGATACCAATGGCCAGCACCAGCCCGAACAGCGACAGCGTATTGATCGAGAAACCGAAGGCGAGCAGCACCGCGAAGGTACCGACGATGGACACCGGCACCGCAACCAGCGGAATGATCGAGGCGCGCCAGGTCTGCAGGAACACGATCACCACCAGCACCACCAGCGCAATTGCTTCCAGCAGCGTCTTGATGACGGCCTTGATCGATTCGCGCACGAACTGCGTCGGGTCGTACACGACGTTGTAGTCCACGCCTTCCGGGAAGTCCTGCTTCAGTTCCGCCATCTTCGCGCGCACGTCGGCCGACAGTTGCAGCGCATTCGCGCCCGGTGCTTCAAAGACTGCAATCGCGGCGGCCGACTGGTTGTTCAGCAAGGAGCGCAATGCGTAGTCGGACGAACCGAGCTCGATGCGAGCCACATCCTTCAGGCGCGTGACCGAGCCATCAGTACCGACGCGCACGATGATGTCGCCGAATTCCTGTTCCGACTTCAATCGCCCCTGGGTATTCACCGTGAGCTGGAACTCGGCATTCTTCGACGGCGCCTGCCCGATCACACCAGCGGCCACCTGCACGTTCTGTTCGCGGATCGCGTCCACCACATCGGATGCGGTCATGTTGCGGGCGGCGACCTTTTGCGGATCGAGCCAGACGCGCATTGCATAGTCGCCGGCACCGAACAGCAGCACCTCGCCCATGCCGGGAATGCGGGACAACTGGTCCTTGATGTTGAGCACCGCGTAGTTGCGCAGGTAGACGTCGTCATAGCGCCCGTTCGGCGACGACAGGTGCACCACCATCGTCAGGTTGGGCGAGCTCTTGACCGTGGTCACGCCGATCTGGCGTACCTCTTCCGGCAGGCGCGGCAAGGCGCGCTGCACGCGGTTTTGCACCGCGGTCTCGGCCTGCTCGACATCGGTGCCGATCTTGAAGGTCACGGTCAACGCCAGCGCGCCATCGGAGGTCGATTGCGAGGACATGTACAGCATGTCCTCGACGCCGTTGATCTGTTCCTCCAGTGGTGCGGCAACTGTCTCGGCGATCACCTTCGGATTCGCGCCCGGATACATCGCGCGTACCACCACCGAGGGAGGCACCACGTCCGGGTATTCGGATACCGGCAGCTTGAACAGTGCCAGCACGCCGGCGACGAAAATCAGGATCGACAACACGGCCGCAAAGATCGGCCGGTCGATGAAAAATCTTGAGAAGTTCATGGTTTCTTCTTTCTTGTTGCCCGGTTCGGGTACAGCGGGGCTGGCCCTTCGGGGGAGAAGGGTTGGCGTTAATTTTTAAGAGGTAGGTGGTCCGTGCGAACGCTTTTCTTACTTGCGACTACCTGGTCTGTCGCTCCCGCGGAGGCGGGAGCCTAGTGAAGCTTCCATCGCGCCTGCATGCATTCCTGGATTCCCGCCTGCGCGGGAATGACAAGCCACCTGCATCTGTCGCTCCCGCGAAGGCGGGAGCCCAGTGAAGCGTCCGTCGCGCCTGCATGCATTTCTGGATTCCCGCCTGCGCGGGAATGACAGGACGTGGATGTGCAAGCTAAGTCTCTTCAGGGCCGCTCCGCTCAATCCCGCGCTCAAGCTCAATCATCAGGATTGCGTCGCAGCGACCTTGGTCTCGCTTCCAGCCTTCGCCGCTTCCGGCTGCTTTGTCTCACCATCCATCGGCACCATCTGCGCCGTCACCGGGGCGCCGGGGCGCACGCGCTGCAAGCCATTGACGACGACCTTCTCGCCCGGCTTCAGCCCTTCGCGCACCACGCGCAACCCATCGATCAACGGACCGAGATGCACGGGGCGGTACTCGGCCTTGCCCTCGCCATTGACCACGTAGACGAACTTGCGGTCCTGGTCGGTGCCGACCGCGCGTTCGGCGATCAGCGCGGCCTTGCTCTCGCCGTTGGCGCCCGCGCCGTTGGCCAGTTGCACGCGCACGAACAATCCCGGTGCCAATGCGTTGTCCGCATTCTTGAAGGTGGCACGCATACGCACGCTGCCGCTCGCGGGATCGACACGGTTGTCGACGAATTCGAGCACGCCCTCATGCGGGAACCCGCTCTCGTTCGCAAGGCCAATGCGCACCGGCACCGCCTTGCCACTGCGCGCCTGGGCGCCGACCTTCAGGAAGCTGTCTTCGTCGCCGTCGAAGCTGGCGTAGATCGGATTACTCGACACCACCGAGGTCAGCACCACATTGCTGTCCACCAGATTGCCCTCGGTGATTTCCGCCTTGCTCACGCGGCCGCTGATCGGCGCGTGCACACGGGTGAAGCCGAGGTTCAGGCGCGCCGCTTCGTAGGCTGCCTGCGCCGCGCGCGCACTGGCGTCGAGCTCCTTCACATTGGCGGCCTTTTCATCGGCTTCGCGCTGGGCAATCGCCTTTTCTGCCACCAGCTTTTCCGCGCGGGTCAACTCGGTCCGCGCCAGTTCGGCACGCGCCTGCGCGGCAGCAGCGGCCGCTTCCAGGCGCCGGGCTTCGGCTTCATACGGACGCGGGTCGATCACGAACAAGAGGTCGCCCTTCTTCACTTCCGCGCCCGGCTTGAAGTTGATCGAGGCGATGAAGCCGGAGACGCGCGGGCGGATCTCGACGCGTTCCACCGCTTCCAGCCGGCCGGAGAATTCCTGGGTTTCGATGACCGATCTTTCGATCACTTCGGCAGCCGTGATCGGCGGACCGCCGGCCTGCGCTGGCATTTCCTGGGCAGAGGGCTGGCCGCAAGCCGCCAGCACCAGTGCTGCAGTGCCGGCCAGTGCCGCCGAGGCAAGGAGGGAGTATTTGTTCATGTTGTTCTCTTTCCGTGGGTTGTTATTTACGTGCATTCCAAAGCCTCCCGCGATGGGAGGGTCAAGCGCTCTTTTCCTTGTTTCGTGAATTCGGTCTCTGTTCCAGTCCGGCGATGAACTCCGCCATTGCCTGCAGCGCCGCATCCTTGCGTGCACAACTGCAGCGCGCATGCGGCTCATCCAGCGGCACCGGCGGCAGGCGCTGCACGCGGGTGGCAACGCCCGCCGCCTGCAGCTTGGCGCCGTACTGCTCCGCCTCGTCGCGCAAGGGATCGTCTTCGGCCGACAGGATCAGGGCCGGCGGCAATCCCTTGATGCGACTCGACTGGAGCGGGCTGGCATACGGATGAGTACGGTCCAACGCCCGTGGCAGATAGCCGCGATAGCCCAGCGCGCAGGCTCCGGCCGCCCGCTCCGCCGTGTCATCCTCGACCTGACGCATGGAACAACTGGTCAGGCCGGGGTCCAGCATCGGCATCAGCAGCATCTGGCCGACCAG
>DATBUE010000410.1:0-1653 GCA_036516375.1 Noviherbaspirillum sp.
GTTTCCTCGATGGGTAATGCCAAGAGCCTGCGCGGCGGCACGCTGTTGATGACGCCGCTGAAAGGTGCGGACGGCCAGATCTACGGCATCGCCCAAGGCAATATCGTGGTCGGCGGCGCCGGTGCTTCGGCCAGCGGCAGCAAGGCCCAGGTCAATCACCTGAGCGTAGGACGCATTTCCGCCGGTGCCACGGTCGAACGTGCGGTGCCGACCGTGCTGGGGCAGGGCGATGCAATTTTCCTCGAACTGAACCAGACCGATTTCTCCACCGCTGCGCGCGTGGTCGAGGCCATCAACCAGCGCTTCGGCCCCGGCACTGCGTTTGCGCGTGACGCGCGCGTGATCCGCGTGCAGGCGCCGGCCATCAGCGACGAACGTGTCGCCTTCATCGGCGCACTTGAAAACCTGCAGGTCACGCCGGCGCAGGGCGAGGCCAAGGTGATCCTGAATGCACGCACCGGGTCGGTCGTGATGAACCAGGCCGTGTCTCTGGAAAGCTGCGCGGTTTCGCACGGCAACCTGTCGGTGATGATCAGCACCGAGCCGGTGATCAGCCAGCCGGGCCCGCTCTCCGGCGGGCAAACAGTAGTCGCCTCAAGTTCGCAGATCGAGCTGCGCGCCGACGCCGGCCAGGTCATGCTGCTCAAGGGCGGTGCTTCGCTGGCCGATGTGGTGAAAGCCTTGAATGCAATCGGCGCCACTCCGCAGGATTTGCTGGCGATCCTGCAAGCGATGAAGGCGGCTGGCGCGCTACGCGCAGAGCTGGAAGTCATCTGATGCTTTCCCCGCTCGACAACACGAACAAGTTCGCGCTCGACGTCAAGGACGTCGGCCAGTTGCGCCAGGCCGCGCGCGAGAATTCGCCGGAAGCGCTGAAGGCCACCGCCAAGCAGTTCGAGGCGATGTTCATGAACATGCTGTTGAAGAGCATGCGCGAGGCGTCGCCGCAGGATGGCGTGTTCGACAACGACCAGACCAAGATGTACACGGCGATGCTCGACCAGCAGTTGAGCCAGACGATGGCCTCGCGTGGAGTGGGGCTGGCCGAGGTGCTGATCCGCCAGCTTTCGAGCAGCGCTGCGCAAGTGCCGCAGGAGGGCAACGCCAATCCCGGTGCGCTGCCCGGCTTGCCGGCTGCGGCGCCGCTCAAGACACCGCCCTCGTCGGCTTCCGCCGCCGCGGCATGGGTTGCAGCGATGTCGGAAAAGGTGAACCCGAATTCTTCCCAGCCGGAGCACGTGCGCCGCTTCCAGCAACAGATGGAGCCGCATGCCCAGGAAGCCAGTCGCGTTACCGGCATTCCGGCGCGCTTCATGCTCGGCCAGGCGGCGCTGGAGAGCGGTTGGGGCAAGCGCGAAATCGTCGGTGCCGATGGCGTCAACAGTCACAACCTGTTCGGCATCAAGGCTACCGGTGGCTGGAAGGGGCGGGTGGCGGAAGTGGTGACTACCGAGTACGTGAACGGCGTGCCGGAAAAACGGGTCGAGAAATTCCGCGCCTACGATTCCTACGCCGATTCCTTCCGCGATTACGCGAAGCTGTTGCGCACCAACCCGCGCTACGAAGGCGTGATCGCCAATGCCCAGGACGCTGGCGCCTTTGCGCGCGGCCTGCAGCAAGCCGGCTACGCCACCGATCCGAACTACGCCGCCA
>DATBUE010000411.1:0-6576 GCA_036516375.1 Noviherbaspirillum sp.
CATGCTCCGCCATGCGCGGCCCGCCTATGCCGTGGATGAATGCATCAGGCAAATGGGGACGCAGGCCGGAAAGCAATCTGCTGGCAAGCAGGTCACCGGATGTCTCGCCAGCGACCATCGCGAGGGAAAGCCTATCGGATGATGCCACGGGTGCTGGTGTCGAGGAATTCGCGCAGCAAACGCAAATGGGGAGCGGACTCCGCATCCCGGCTTTCGTCCCGGGCCAGCGCAGCGCGCGCTTCATCGAGCGAGAGATTGGAGCGGTAGATCGTCTTGTAGGCGCGGCGGATCGCCATGATCTGTTCGGAGGTGAACCCGCGCCGCTTCAGGCCCTCGCTGTTGATTCCGGCCGGCACCGCCCGGTTGCCCGCGGCGGTCACGAACGGAGGTACGTCCTGCGTGACTGCTGCCGTAAAGGCTGTCATTGCGTGCGCGCCGATGCGGCAGAACTGGTGGACCGTCGTCATCCCGCCCAGAAATACCCAGTCCGCCAGGTGCACGTGCCCGCCCAAGGTGGCATTGTTGGCCAGGATCAGGTTGTTTCCCAACTGGCAGTCGTGCGCGATATGCACATAGGCCATGATCCAGTTGTCGCTGCCGATGCGCGTCGCACCCGCGTCCTGGATCGTACCGATATTGAAGGTGCAGAACTCGCGCACCGTATTACGGTCGCCGATCTCCAGCAAGGTCGGCTCGCCCGCATACTTCTTGTCCTGTGGCTCGGCACCGATTGAGGAGAACTGGAAAAAATGATTGTCGCAGCCGATCGTGGTGTGCCCTTCGACCACCACGTGCGGACCGATCCGCGTACGCGCCCCGATCCGTACATTCGGCCCGATCACGGCAAACGCGCCGACTTCAACCGTGGAATCGAGCTGGGCGCGCGGATCGACGTGGGCAGTCGGATGTATTTTCGTCATTACGGTTACTGCCCCGCGGGCTGGCTGGCGTCGCTGGCGCTGCGCATCGTACACATCAGCTCGGCTTCGAGGGCAACTTGCCCATCGACCGTGCCTTGCGCTTTGTATTTCCAGATGCCGCGCGCGGTACGCAATATTTCGACTTCCATCTTCAACTGATCTCCCGGCTCGACCGGACGCTTGAAGCGCGCGCCGTCGATGCCGACGAAGTAGACGACACTATTGGCGTCAGGTTTCACCCCCATCGTCAGGAACGACAGCAAGGCGGCGGTCTGCGCCAGAGCCTCAATCATCAGCACCCCTGGCATCACCGGCTTGTGCGGAAAATGGCCATTGAAGAATTCCTCGTTCACGGTCACGTTCTTGATCGCCGTGATCGACTTGCCGGACTCCCAGTCCAGCACGCGATCCACCAGCAACAGCGGATAGCGATGCGGCAGATATTCCTTGATCTGATTGATGTCCAGCGTCTTCATTCTTGCTTCCCGGTGAGCGTTTTGATTGTCTTTTCGAGTTCTCTGATCTTTTCGCGCATCGTCCCGAGATTACGGACAATGACGGCCGATTTTTCCCAATCGGCATTCTTTGCCAGCGGGTAGAAACCCGTGTACTGGCCGGGCTCGTTGATCGAGCGCGATACGAGGCTGCCGGAAGATACATGCACGTTGTCGGCGATCGTCAGATGTCCCAGCACCATTGCCGCGCCGCCAAAGGTGCAATGCTTGCCGATGACGGCACTGCCGGCCACGCCGACACATCCTGCCATTGCGGTATGCGCGCCGATCCGGCAGTTGTGCCCGATCTGGATCTGGTTATCGAGTTTTACCCCGTCCTCGATCACAGTGTCGTCAAGGGCGCCGCGGTCGATGGTGGTGTTGGCACCGATCTCGACGTCATCGCCAATCAGCACCCGGCCGGTTTGCGGGATCTTGATCCAGTGCCCGCTCTCGTTGGCAAACCCGAAACCGTCGGCGCCGATCACGGCGCCGGAATGCACGATTCCTCTTGCACCGATGTGGCAATCGGCCTGCAATACGGCACGGGCATGCAGCCGTGTCGCGACACCAATGGTGGCGCCGCGCCCCACGAAACATCCGGCATCCAATCGGACATCTGCGCCTATCACCGCATCGGCTTCAATGGTCACCTGTGGCCCAACACTGGCGCTCGGCGCCACTTGCGCAGAGGGATCGACTACAGCGCTGGGGTGAATGCCTGCCGGCGGCAGGACTGCGCGTTGCGCCGCGAAGAGTTGGGCAGCGCGGGCGAAATACGCGTAAGGATTGGCGGTCAGGATGCGCGCGCCAGCATAAGCATCATCCAGCAACGCATGCGCGCCCGGCGCCAGTATCAGCGCTGCCGCCCGCGTAGTCGCGGCCTGGCTGCGCAACTTGGGATTGGAAAGAAACGTCAGATGGGCCGGCCCTGCACTTTCCAGCGGCGCGATGCCCGATATCGGCGTGGTCGGGTCACCGATCAGCTCGCCCCCCAAGCGTTCGACCAATTCCCCCAGTCGAGTGCTCATCGGGAAATCACTTGTTCAGCGCGCGCAAGACCTTGTCCGTAATGTCGATGCGCGGGCTGGCGAATACGGCTTCCTGGAAAATGATGTCGTACTTTTCCGCTTCCGCGATCTGCTTGATGACCTTGTTGGTACGTTCGAGCACGGCAGACAATTCTTCATTGCGACGCTGGTTCAGGTCTTCCCGGAACTCACGCTGGCGGCGCTGGAAGTCCTTGTCCATGTCGGCCAGCTCGCGCTGGCGGCGCATGCGGTCCGATTCAGACAGCACGGGCGCATCCTTGTCCAGCTTGTCCGCAGCAGTCTTGATACGGGCCGCAAGATCCTGCAGTTCCTTGTCGCGCTTGGCGAATTCCTGTTCGATCTTGCCCTGCGCGGCCTTGGCCGGAGTCGCTTCGCGGAAAATCCTTTCCGTATTCACGAAGCCGATCTTCGAATCCTGTGCCTGTGCATGCACAACCGGCAGCAGGAACAGAGCCGTCACCAGCAAGCGTTTGGTCAATGTGGGCATAGCTGTCGTCAACATACTCATTCTCCGCAACGAAACTGTGAGGACCGATCCGGCTAGAAGCCGGTACCGATCTGGAACTGGAAGCGCTCTTCGCGATCGCCCGGCTTGGCATTGAGCGCATTGGCGACGCTCAGTTTCAACGGGCCGATAGGCGATACCCAGCTCAGGCCGAGACCGGCCGAGAAGCGCAGGTCGCTGAACGAGGGCGAAGTACCTTCGGCAAATACATTGCCGCCGTCGACGAACGTGAACCAACGCAAGGTCCGGTCCGCTCCTGGGAACGGGAATTGCAACTCGATGTTCCCGATGAGCCGGGACGCACCACCGAGAGGGTCGTTGTTATTGGCTGCGCGCGGACCTAGCGACGAACCTTCATATCCGCGTACCGAGCCGATGCCGCCCGCATAGTAGTGCTTGAACACGGGGTAAGGACGGCCGATGCCACGGCCGTAATCGATCTCGCCATTCAGTGCCAGCGTGGCATTGGTGAACAGCGGATAGAAATACTGATGCTGATACGAAGCGCGGTAATAGCGCATTGATCCGCCAGGTGCCACTTCAAGATTGGCGCGCTGATAGCGACCGTCTGTTGGGACCAGCGCACTGTCCCTGGAATCACGCTGCCAGGCGACGGTCAGCGGGAAGCTTGTTGTCTCGGCCGTGTATATCCCGGGCGTATTGGCGGTCGGCGCATTACCGTAACGCGCGACATGAAGACGGTACAGCTCCGGACTATCGTTATAGCCGGCAGTCTGGTAGTAGGTCTTGACCTCGTTGCGTTCGACCCCCGCACCAAAATACACCGTATCTTCTTCCGAGAACGGCACGCCGAAGCGTACCGAACTACCGAGGGTCTGGATTTCGTAATCGCCGTTGTTCACTTCCGGCGGCCGATTCGTACGCAGGTAAAGGTCGAAGCTGCGGCTCACGCCGTCGTCAGTGAAGTACGGCTTGGTTTGCGAAACGACGAGCGTGCGATTGCGCTTGCTCGTATTAACTTCCAGTCCCAGCGTATTGCCGGTACCGAAAGCATTGGCCTGATTGATGCCGGCCGACAGGGTCAGCTTTTCCGTGCTCGAATAACCGGCACCCAGCATGATGTTGCCGGTGGGTTTCTCGGCGACCGTCATGTTCACATCAACCTGGTCGGTCGTCCCCGGCACTTCCGGTGTTTCGACTTCCACTTCGGTGAAATATCCGAGACGGTCGACGCGGTTGCGCGACAGCTTGATCTTCTCGCCGTCGTACCACGAACTCTCGAACTGACGGAATTCGCGTCGGATCACTTCATCGCGGGTGCGCGTGTTGCCGGCGACGTTGATGCGCCGGACATACACGCGGCGGCCTGGATCGATCAGGATCGTGAAATCCACCGCATTCTTGGTCCGGTCGATTTGGGGCGCTGCATTGACATTCGCAAAGGCATAGCCGAAGTTGCCCAGATGTTCGGAAATCAGGCGCACACTCTCAGCCAGCTTTTCGCCCGAGTACACATCGCCGGACTTCAACTGAATCAGCTTTTTCAGTTCCGCTTCCTGCCCCAGCATTTCACCCGCAAGGTTCACTTCGGAAACGGTGAAGCGTTCACCTTCGTTGATATTGATGGTGATGTAAATGTCACGCTTGTCGGAGCTGATGGAAACCTGGGTCGATTCCACCTGCATTTCCAGGTAGCCGCGGTTCAGGTAATACGAGCGCAGGGCTTCGATGTCGCCGGTGAGCTTCTGCCGGGAGTATTGGTCGGCCTTCGAGTACCAGGTGAACCATCCGGGCGTGCGCAAGGCCATCACGCCCTGCAGAGTGCTGTCCGAAAAGGCCTTGTTCCCGATGATGTTGATCTGGCGGATCTTGGCAACCTGCCCCTCATCAACGGCAAAGGTAACGTTGACGCGATTGCGCTCAACCGGAGTCACCGTTGTCGTAATCTCGACGCCATACAGGCCGCGCGACAGGTACTGACGCTTCAACTCCTGTTCGGCGCGCTCGACCTGCGCACGATCGAAAATGCGCGATTCGGCCAGACCGATTTCCCGCATTGCTTTCGTCAACTGGTCCTTGTCGAATTCCTTGGTGCCGGAAAATTCGACAGCGGCTACCGCTGGCCGCTCTTCCACGACCACGACGAGCACATTGCCCTCGACCTCAAGCCGCACATCCTTGAAGAAGCCGGTGGCGAACAAGGCCTTGATTGCGGCCGCGCCACGTTCATCAGAGTAGGTGTCGCCGACGCGCACCGGAAGGTAATTGAATACCGTGCCAGCCTCGATGCGCTGGATACCTTCGACGCGAATATCGCGCACGGTAAACGGGTCGACCGCTAGTGCCTGCCCGGCACAGAGGGCGAAAATCGCGGAGGAAATGAGACGACGGGGAAAGGAAGGGGGGAGAAAACGCTCGGTATTCAATTTCATCGGATAGATTCTTATCAATGCCCCGCCGCGCCTGCAGCCGGCATGCTCAGGACATCAAGCGCATGATGTCGTTGAATACGGCCACCGCCATCAATGCCATCAGGATGCCCACGCCGGCACGCTGCGCGATTTCTCCAAACCGCTCGGAAACAGGTCGTCCGGTCAAAAGTTCCAGCGAATAATACAGTAAATGCCCCCCGTCCAGAACCGGAATGGGTAGCAGATTCATCACGCCGAGGCTGATGCTGATGAACGCCAGAAAGGTCAGATAGCTGATCAATCCTATGCGCGCAGTCTGGCCCGCATAGTCGGCAATCGTGATCGGACCGGAAATGTTTTTCCACGAGACTTCGCCAACCAACATCTTGGCCAGCATCTTCAAGGTCAATACGCTTGTGTCCCAGGTTTTCGCCACGCCATCTGCCACGGCCTCGATCGGACCGCTGCGTACCGTGACCATTTCCGGTGCCAGGGGCACCTCTACCTGTATCCGGCCGATGGACTGCCCGCCCTGCTCATGCGCTTCCGGTGTCACCACGCTTTCGCTTGTTGCGCCATCGCGCGTGAACCGGACCAGCAGCGACTTGCCGGGTGCCGCTCGCACCCGCTCGACAAACCCCAAGGCATCGGCAATTGGCTCGCCATTCACGGCGGAAATCACATCGCCTTCACGCAAACCTGCTCGTTCGGCGGGACCGCCCGTGCCCACTCGCCCCAGCACGGCTGGCGGACGCGCAAGCTGCAGCCCCAACTGCGTCAGGAAGTCCCCCTCCAACTCCGACGGGGACACGGACGCGAGCGAGAGCGTGGCGAAGTGTGGTCCCGCGCCTGCCCCCTCTTCCGGCTCCACGCCGATACGAACGCTCTTTCCGTCCAGGATGCCCTGCATGATTTCCCAGCGCAGCTCCGACCAGGTTTGCACCGACTCGCCATTAACCTGAACGATCCGCTCGCCGCCACGCAAACCCGCATCGTGCGCGGCACTCGCCTCCGGCACGGCACGCAAGCGCGTGCCCGGTTCCGGCATGCCGTAGCTATAGAGCCCGGCGAACACCGCAATGGCGAGCAGAAAATTGGCAAGCGGCCCTGCCGCCACGATGGCGATACGTTTCCAGACAGATTGACGCGTGAATTCACGCGCGAGGTCTTGCTCGGCCAGGCCATCCAGCTTTTGCTCGCGCGCGTCCAGCATCTTCACATAGCCACCGAATG
>DATBUE010000412.1:0-2445 GCA_036516375.1 Noviherbaspirillum sp.
AGGAGCAAAACCCATGGCCAAGAATGCGAAGAACAAGTTCCCCGCCGACAAGTCCGGCACCAAGTACAGTGAATTCCGGAACACGAAGCGCGTGGCACCGGGCAAGGTGAAGGCCGAGAAGGAGGCACGGCAGCAGAGTGCGAACGCGGCCACTTCCGACAACAAGCAGTAGCCCGCGCGGCTGGCGGCCTGACGTATTCTTGCCGGATTCCCCGCGCCTTTGGTGGGGCTGGCCAAGGAGCATCGATGCGCGTAGCCGTTTTCAGCACCAAGCAATACGACCGCAGCTTTCTGGCTGCGGCGAACCGGCACAGGCACGAGTTCGTGTATCACGACGCGCGCCTGACGCCGCTGACTGCGGCGCTGGCCCAAGGGTGCCGCGCCGTCTGCGCCTTCGTCAACGATCAGTTGTCCGAAGAAACGCTTACGACATTGCGCGCCGGCGGCACCGAATTGATTGCGCTGCGCTCGGCCGGCTTCAATAACGTGGATCTGGCTGCAGCCGAACGGCTGGGCATGACGGTGGCACGCGTGCCGGCCTATTCGCCGCATG
Source organism: Noviherbaspirillum sp. (assembly GCA_036516375.1). Lineage (GTDB taxonomy): Bacteria > Pseudomonadota > Gammaproteobacteria > Burkholderiales > Burkholderiaceae_D > Noviherbaspirillum. Next base: position 554 of record DATBUE010000412.1, read on the forward strand.
CGGTGGCCGAGCATGCGGTGGCCTTGGTATTGAGCTTGAATCGTCACACCTGCCGCGCCTGGAACCGCGTGCGCGAAGGGAATTTCTCCCTGGAGGGCTTGCTCGGCTTCGACCTCTACGGCAAGACCGTGGGCGTGATCGGCACCGGCAGGATCGGCATCATCTTCGCGCAGATCATGCACGGCTTCGGCTGCTGCCTGCTCGCCCACGATCCCTACCCGAATGCGCAAGCGCCGGATTATCTCGGCTACGTGAGCCTGGACGAATTGCTTGGCCAGGCCGACATCGTTTCCGTGCATTGCCCGCTGACGCCGCAGACCGAACACCTGATCGACGAAGCGGCGATTGCGCGCATGAAGGACGGCGTCATGCTGATCAATACCAGCCGCGGACGCGTAGTCGACAGCCGCGCGCTGCTCGGTGGATTGAAGTCCGGCAAGATCGGCTTCGTCGGCCTCGATGTCTATGAAGAGGAAGAAAACCTGTTTTTCCAGGACCTGTCGGACCGCCCGATCGCCGACGACCTGTTCATGCGCCTGACCACCTTCCCCAACGTGCTGATCACCGGCCACCAGGGTTTCTTCACGCGCGAAGCGTTGCACAACATCGCCACCGTCACGCTGGACAACATCACGGCCTTCGAGACCGGGCAGGGGGAGGTGCAGCGGGTGGGGGTGCAGCAGATCGCAGCGCGGGAGTAGCAGGGGCGCAGGCGAAGCAAAGGGCGGATAGAAGTGGCAACAGCCGATCCGTTCAAGAAAAGCGCGGGCCTGCCGCTGCCGACCACCACCACTGCACTGGCACACGTCTATCACAAGACCAGTGCCTCCTTGGTCAGTCGTTTCCGCGCAGACGCACTGCTGTCCGGGCCACGGCCCCAGCGCACTGATTTGACCTGGCTTCATTGCACGCCATCCTCTGGCTTGCCAGAATCAAAACCCTTGCTTGAAAAGCGCTCTTGCCATCCCCAGTTACCGGGCAAAGGAATTCATTGGAGAGTTTTCCATGCGTATCGACAAACTCACGACCAAGCTGCAGGAAGCGCTGGCCGATGCCCAGAGCCAGGCGGTGGGCAATGACAACCAGTACATCGAGCCGACTCATATCCTGATTGCCCTGCTGAACCAGGACGACGGCGGATCGCGCTCGCTGCTGCAGCGCGCCGGCGTGAACGTCGGCGGATTGTCGGCGGCGCTGAAGAGCGCGCTGGAGCGGCTGCCGAAAGTCACCGGTACCGGTGGCGAAGTGCAGATCGGGCGCGAATCGGTGGCCTTGCTGAACCTGGCCGACAAGGAAGCGCAGAAGCGCGGCGACCATTTCATTGCCAGCGAGATGGTGTTGCTGGCCCTGACCGAGGACAAGTCCGATGCCGGACGGCTGGCGCGCGAGAACGGTTTGCAGCGCAAGGCGCTGGAGGCGGCGATCACGGCCGTGCGCGGCGGCGGTAGCGTCAATTCACAGGATGCCGAGGGCCAGCGCGAGGCGCTGAAGAAGTACACGCTGGACCTGACCGAGCGTGCACGCGCCGGCAAGCTTGACCCGGTGATCGGGCGCGACGACGAGATCCGCCGTGCGATCCAGGTGTTGCAGCGGCGCTCCAAGAACAACCCGGTGCTGATCGGCGAGCCGGGCGTGGGCAAGACCGCGATCGTGGAAGGCCTCGCGCAGCGCATCGTCAATGGCGAGGTGCCGGAGAGCCTGAAAAACAAGCGCGTGCTGTCGCTGGACATGGCGGCGCTCTTGGCCGGTGCCAAGTATCGCGGCGAGTTCGAGGAACGCCTGAAGGCGGTGCTGAAGGAAATCGCCCAGGATGAAGGGCAGACCATCGTCTTCATCGACGAAATCCACACGATGGTCGGCGCCGGCAAGGCCGAGGGCGCGATGGACGCGGG
>DATBUE010000413.1:0-6633 GCA_036516375.1 Noviherbaspirillum sp.
GGGTGGGGGTGTGAACTCTGGTCTAGCGACTTCACCAGCTCAATCTCACTACCCCCATCCCAGCCTTCCCCCTGGAAGGGGGAAGGAGCCTTACGGTGGAAGATTGGATCCTCTTCACCCGCTCAAAGCAGCAAGTAACACAAACAACAGAAATTCCAGCATCAGTCGCACCGACGGAGTCTGTGCCACCGAATACCCCCTGTCGTTCCCGCACAGGCGGGAACCCAGAACGAACGTCGCTTCGGTACACAGTCTGGATTCCCGCCTGGCGGGAATGACAAGCAAACGCGGGAATGACAGGCATGCGCAGGAACAACAAGCAAGCGCCGAATTGAAAAGTAACCGCAGCAGCGCCGAGCAAACCCAGCGCAAACCGTAACAAACCAAAGCACCAAACAACAAGCAACAGGAAACCCAGCATGTTCCACATCAAATCCCTCGAAATGGTCCACTGGGACTACTGGCAGCGCGTCAAGAACATTCCGCTCGACGCCAAGATCATCACCATCGCTGGCCAGAACGGCTCCGGCAAGACCACGCTGCTCGACGCGCTACGCACCCTCTTCGGCCTCGACTGCTCGATGGGCCGCTCCTACAAGCACTACGCGCGCCACGCCGGCCAGCAGAATTCCTGGCTGCGTGCCGTGGTCGATAACCGCGCCTCCGGCCGCCAGCTCTCCAACCGCCCGTTCCGCGCCTCCGGCTTCTTCAGCGAAGACGAAGTCACGCTCTTCACCAAGATCGAAAAGAACGGCGGCGACTGGAAGCGCCAGTACCTGATGCGCGGCGGGAATGTGGAAATCGAAGAAGTGCAGGACGCCACAGACTGGCTCGGCCTCGAAACCTACCGCAAGCGCCTCGCCGCCGCCGGCCTCTCGCAAGCGATGGCCAAAGTGCTCGCGCTGGAGCAAGGCGAAACCGACAAGCTGTGCGAATACGCGCCGCGCCAGTTGCTCGACCTCGTGTTCCAGGTCTTCGGCGACAAGGAAGTGCTAGACGCCTACGACGAAGCAAAACGCCACCAGCGCGACACCGAAACCGAGCTGCAGCGTTTCGAAGCCGAACTCGAATCCGCCCAGACAAACCAGGAACGCCTGCGCCTGCGCGCGGCCAACTACCACCAGTGGGAAGGCCTGGTGAAGGAACAGCGCGACCTGCAGGAAGAAATCCTGCCGACGCTGCAGTATCACGAGATCCGTGAGAAGGCCGCCAACACCAGCGCCCTGCTACGCGAACAGCGCACCACCCTCGGCACGCAAGACGCGCAGCTCTCCGAAAAGCGCAACGAAGTCGCCGAGCGTGCCAATGCGCTGACTGAAGCGCACAAGCAGGAAACCGCGCTCGAAGAAGAAAAATCGGTACTGGAAAAGAAACTCTCCGAGCTCAACAGCAAGCTCAAGCCACTGGAAAGCCTGCTCGAACAAAAGACCCGCCTGCAAAAGCTCGCCGCCGAATCCGGCGCCGACATCAACGACGTGGCCGCCGAGCTGGAGCAAAAGGAAGGCGAGTACATGCGTCTGCGCCAACAGCGCGACGAACTCGCCTCGCGCATCTCTGCCGATCGTGCCGCTATCGCCGCGCTGGAAAGCAAATCCGCCCTGCCCGACCCCGAGCACGTGCGCACCATGCGCCGCGCGCTGGCAGACGCCAGGATCAACCACGTCATGCTGCCGGACATCGTCGAAGTGACGGACCCGAAATGGCAAGGCGCGGTCGAAGGCGTGTTGAGCAGCTACACCTCGGTCGTGCTGCTCGAACATGCAAAGGATACGGCCGCCGCCTATCGCATCGCCGAGAAGGAACGCTATCGGCACTTCATCGTCACCGACCGTGTGCACGCACCCGACGTCAAAGACAAGAGCCTGCTGGCCGCAGTGCGGTTCACCGACAAAGCGCCGGGCTGGCTGATCGATCAGCTCTCGCGCATAACCCGCGTAGAGTCCGTCGAAGCCGGCGCCAAGCTGGGTTCGAACGAAGAATGGATCACCCCCGAGGCTTACCATCGCGAACGCCGCGGCGGCCGCTCGCTCTTCGTGGAGGCCTCGCGCTACCGCTTCGGCGACGCCGGCCGCGTACAGCGCATCGCCGCCCTCCAAGCCTCGCTGCCGAAGCTGGAAGCACAGGAAGACCAGATCACACTCAAGATCAGCAAGCTCGCCGGCGAAGTGAGCGCACTGAAGGCACGCATCGCAGGAGTCGACGCAGCCAAGGAACTGGTCGCGCGCCAGCCCGAGTTCGACGAAGCCGCGCACAGCGCCGCGCCGCTGAAGGCACAGCGCACCGAAGTCGGCACGCGCCTGGGCGAACTCTTCCCGCTCACGAAGAAAGCCACCGAAGACCGCACGCTCGCCGACAGCAACTGGCAGAACGCCAAGCGCGCATTGGCCGACGCCGAATCGCATCTGCGTGTAGGCCAGAAGCGCTATGAAGCCGAACGCGCCGAACACGCTGCGCGCCTGGCCGACATCCGCAAGACCTGGCGCCACCTGCCGCATGCCTGGCGCAGCAAAGCACGACGCGCGGCCCTGGTGGAAGAACACCAGAACGCCCACCAGGTCGAACTGCGCTTGAAGCACCTGGCAGTGGACCTCGCGCGGGACGACTGGGAAACGGATTCCACGGTCGTCGACCAGCACGCCCGCCTCACCGCCCTGCTCCAAGGCCGCCAGGCGGAAACCGAGGAACGCCGCTACCAGAACAACCGCGCCATCGAAGCCACCACCAACGCACGCGGCGCCTACATCGAGCGCCTGCGCTACACGATCAAGACCTACAGCAAGAACATCAAGGAGCTGGGAGAACTGGCCGGCATCGAAGTCCACACCGACCCGGTGCGCCTGGAAAACGACGACGTGCAGCTCGCGCAAGCCGGCCTGCATGTGCGCTTCAAGTTCGACGGCAAGGGCCCGATTGGCCTGAACGACGGCGAAGCCTCGGGCGGCCAGCAGGTGATGAAGTCCCTGATCCTCTTGATCGGCCTCCTGAAGAGCGACGACGGCTCCGGCGGCTTCGTCTTCATCGACGAACCCTTCGCCCACCTCGATATCCGCAACATCCAGCTCGTGGGCGAGTTCCTGAAGAACACCGACGCGCAATACCTGATGACGACGCCGCTCACGCACAACACCGACGTCTACGATCCTTCGGAACTGACGCTCATCACGAGCAAGAAGAAGAAGGATACGCAGTGGGCACAGCCGATATTTGTGTTGCAGAGACGGGTGGAGAAGGTGGCGTGATGCAGGGGGTGCGGGTCAGGCCTGAACAGGAGACGGACGTCGCCGCCATTGAAGCCGTCACCGTCGCTGCCTTCCTGAACGCCCCGCATACCAGCCACACAGAGCAGTTCATCGTCAACGCATTGAGGAAAGCGGGACAACTGGCCGTCTCCCTCGTCGCCGAAGGCGAAAGCGGCGTTATTGGCCACGTTGCCGCTTCCCCCGTCACGGTTTCCGATGGGAGCACTGGGTGGTATGGCATCGGACCGATTTCGGTCCTGCCGGAGCACCAGCGTCAGGGAATCGGCGGACTGTTAATGGAACATGCTCTCGACGCACTGCGCGCCCTTGGGGCGCTTGGCTGCGTCGTTCTTGGCGATCCTGCCTACTACGGGCGGTTCGGGTTCAAAGCCGAGCCCAACCTGATTCTTCCAGGCGTCCCCGCCGAATATTTCCAGGCAATTGTTTTCAGCGGTTTCGTGGCGAGTGGGACGATCACGTATCACGAGGCATTTAATGCAATCGCCTAGAGCGGATTCGCCCTGACCGGCTCAGTCGAGGCCGAGGCGGATTGACTACGGAACAAGGCGCGGCGACGCGACATGGCGGGTGCCATGGCAAAGAGCCGCAACGCCGTACCGTGGGCAATCCGTCCGGCATCGGCGAGCTGGTCAGGGCGAATCCACTCTAAAATAGGCGCCTTTTCCCAGCCCTCTCCATGCCATGCCCGTCAACCTTCCTCTCCCCATCGCAGACAACCTGAAGCCGGTCGCCGGCGTCGAGCTTGGTTATGCCGAAGCGCATATTCGCAAGCCCAATCGCAAGGACGTGCTGGTCATGCGTTTGGCCCCGACGGCGAGCGTGGCAGGCGTATTCACAAAGAACCGTTTTTGCGCCGCGCCGGTGCAAGTGTGCAAGGCCCATCTGGAAGGCGTGCGCTTGGGCGGCGAGCCGATTCGCGCCTTGCTGGTCAATACCGGGAACGCGAATGCCGGCACCGGCGAGGCAGGCCTGGCCGATGCAAACGCTACCTGTAGCGCGCTGGCCGAGCTGCTGGATTGCGAAGCCGCCCAGATCCTGCCGTTCTCGACTGGCGTGATTCTGGAGCCGCTACCGGTCGAGCGCGTCAAGGCGGGATTGCCGAAGGCGATAGCCAATCTCAAGGAAGACAACTGGTATGCGGCTGCCGAGGCGATCATGACCACGGACACGCAACCCAAGGCCGCCTCGCGCACGCTGACCATCAACGGCAAGCAGGTGACGATGACCGGCATCAGCAAGGGCGCCGGCATGATCAAGCCGAACATGGCGACCATGCTGGGGTTCCTTGCGATGGATGCCAAGGTGGCTCAGCCGGTGCTTGAGCATTTGGTCAAGCGCGCGGCGGATCTGTCCTTCAACTGCATCACCATTGATGGCGATACCTCGACCAACGATTCCTTCATTGTGGTTGCCAGTGGTGCGGGAGCCCTCGAAATCGACAGCCTCTCCTCGCCTGACTATCCTGCGCTGGAAGCGGCAGTGATCGACCTGGCGCAGGAACTCGCACAGATGATCGTGCGCGATGGCGAAGGCGCCACCAAGCTCATCACGATAACTGTGGAGCAGGGCGCAAGCGTGGAGGAATGCCGCCAGATCGCTTATTCGATCGGCCATTCGCCGCTCGTCAAGACTGCGTTCTACGCCTCCGACCCCAATCTCGGCCGCATCCTCGCCGCTATCGGCTACGCCGGCGTGGACGACCTTGATGTCGGCAAGCTGAATCTGTACCTGGACGACGTCTGGGTGGCGAGGAATGGCGGGCGCCATCCGGAGTATCGCGAGGAGGATGGTCAGCGCGTGATGAAGCAGAGCGAAATCACGGTGCGCGTCGTGCTTGGACGTGGCGACGCCGCGGCGACGGTCTGGACCTGCGATTTCTCGCACGACTACGTGAGCATCAACGCCGACTACCGTTCCTGAACCGATGACACCACTCGATCACTTTCTCGCTCGCGCCGAAGCATTGCTGACGAGGCTGGAAGCGGTGCTGCCGCCGCCCACGCCAGAGCCGGAATGGGGCGCAGCGCGCGCATGGCGGTGGCGCAAGCGTGGAGGCAGCGGCTACCTGCAGCCAGTCATCCATCAGGCATCGATCCGGCTGGACGATTTGCACAACATCGATGTGCAGAAGCAGCAGATCGAACAGAACACACGACAGTTTGTCGAGGGCCGTCCGGCCAACAACGTGCTCCTGACCGGCGCGCGTGGGACTGGTAAGTCCTCGCTGATCAAGGCTTGCCTGAATCAGTACGCAGAGCAGGGCTTGCGTCTGATCGAGGTCGACAAGGACGATCTGTCCGACTTGCCGGACATCGTCGATCTGGTTGCGGCGCGACCGGAGCGCTTCGTCATCTTCTGCGACGACCTGTCGTTCGAGGAAGGCGAGAGCGGTTACAAGGCGCTGAAGGTGGCGCTCGACGGTAGCGTCGCGGCGCAGACCGACAATGTGCTGATCTACGCGACCTCCAACCGCCGCCACCTGATGCCGGAGCGCATGTCGGATAACCAGGGGTACACCCATACCGAGGATGGCGACCTGCATCCGGGCGAAACCGTGGAGGAAAAGATTTCGCTGTCGGAGCGTTTCGGCCTATGGGTCTCGTTCTATCCGTTCCGGCAGGACGATTACCTGGAGATCGTCGCGTACTGGCTCGCCCATTTCGGATGCACGCAAGAGCAGATCGAACAGGCGCGCCCGGAGGCCTTGCGCTGGGCCTTGCAACGCGGCTCGCGCTCCGGTCGAGTGGCCTGGCAATTCGCCAAGGATCAGGCGGGCAAGTTGAACGCGGGTGGCGCCTGATGGGGCACGCGCGCCCCATTGATGTCGCCGTCGGCATCCTGATGCAGCCCAACGGCGACGTCCTGCTGGCACAACGTCCGGATGGCAAGCCCTACGCAGGGTATTGGGAATTCCCCGGTGGGAAGGTCGAACCGGACGAAGCGGTCGAGGATGCACTCCGGCGCGAGTTTTCCGAGGAACTGGGCCTCGAAGTGTTGGAGGCGCAAGCCTGGTGCTGTGTCGAGTACGTCTACCCGCACGCCCATGTGCGCCTGCATTTCTACGTGAGTCGCGAATGGAAAGGCGAGCCCCAAAGCCTGGAGGGGCAGGCATACGCATGGCAGGGGAGCGTGGATGTAGAGCCCTTGTTGCCAGCTACGGTGCCGCTGATCGAGTGGCTGGACCGGATGCGCTTCGGAACTTGAGCGGGGAGCTTGAGCCTGTTCGTTCGGTCTAAGTAATCCCGCAAAAAGAACTGTCGAAGCTCTGCAGGTGGTTAAGTTGCCGAGAGGGTTTGCAGAGATGAAACGGTTCTATCTGGAAGAAGAGGAAAGGCGGACGTTGTTCGAGATGGGGATGTGGTATCGGCATGCG
>DATBUE010000414.1:0-3422 GCA_036516375.1 Noviherbaspirillum sp.
TACTTTTTTCTTATTTCGGAAAGGAGGGCGTGATGAACGCCGTAATCCCGCAAAACAATTCTCAAGCAGCTTCCCAGGATTTCTTCGTTGCCGACCTGTCGCTCGCCGACTGGGGGCGCAAGGAAATCAAGATCGCCGAAACCGAAATGCCGGGCCTGATGGCGATCCGCGAGGAATTCGCCGCCGCCCAGCCGCTGAAGGGCGCGCGCATCACCGGCTCACTCCACATGACGATCCAGACGGCTGTGCTGATCCAGACGCTGGAAGCGCTGGGCGCCAAGGTACGCTGGGCCTCGTGCAATATCTACTCCACACAAGACCACGCCGCCGCTGCCATCGCGGCCAACGGCACGCCGGTATTCGCCTTCAAGGGTGAATCGCTGGACGAGTACTGGGATTTCACCCACCGCATCTTCGAGTGGCCGAACGGCGAGCACGCGAACATGATTCTTGACGATGGCGGCGATGCGACGCTGCTGCTGCATCTGGGTACGCGTGCCGAGAAGGACCTCGGCGTGCTGGCCAATCCGGATTCGGAAGAAGCCGTCAGCCTGTTCAATTCGATCAAGAAGAAGCTTGCGACCGACCCGACCTGGTACTCGACGCGCCTGGCCCAGATCAAGGGCGTGACCGAGGAAACCACGACCGGGGTGCATCGCCTGTACCAGATGCACAAGGAAGGCAAGCTCGCTTTCCCGGCCATCAACGTCAACGATTCGGTCACCAAGTCCAAGTTCGACAACCTGTACGGTTGCCGCGAGTCGCTGGTCGATGGCATCAAGCGCGCGACCGACGTCATGGTTGCCGGCAAGATCGCAGTCGTGGCCGGCTATGGCGATGTGGGCAAGGGCTCGGCGCAGGCGCTGCGCGCATTGTCCGCCCAGGTATGGGTCACCGAAATCGATCCGATCTGCGCCTTGCAGGCGGCAATGGAAGGCTATCGCGTCGTGACGATGGATTACGCCTGCGAGCACGGCGACATCTTCGTCACCGCCACCGGCAACTATCACGTGATCACGCACGAGCACATGAAGCGCATGAAGGACCAGGCGATCGTGTGCAATATCGGCCACTTCGACAACGAGATCGATGTCGCTTCCCTGCGCCAGTGCAAATGGGAAAACATCAAGCCCCAGGTCGACCACGTCATTTTCCCCGACGGCAAGCGCATCATTCTGCTGGCGGAGGGTCGCCTGGTGAACCTCGGCTGCGGCACCGGCCATCCGTCCTACGTGATGAGCTCGTCCTTCGCCAACCAGACCATCGCACAGATCGAGCTGTATACGAACACGGCAAAGTACCCGGTCGGCGTGTACACGCTGCCCAAGCATCTGGATGAAAAGGTCGCGCGCCTGCAGTTGAAGAAGCTGAATGCGCAGTTGACCGAACTGCGCGACGACCAGGCCGCCTACATCGGCGTGGACAAGGCCGGCCCCTACAAGCCGGATCACTACCGCTATTAAAAACAGCGACGTGGGGGCTGGTGTGTCCCCACGTATTCCGCCCACCCCCGACGGAGGCTGCATGAAGTTGCTGCTTGCATGGCTGATCAATGCCGCTGCACTGTTTGCCTTGCCCTATCTGATGGATTCGATTCGCGTCGAGAGCTTCACCACGGCTCTCGTTGCCGCGCTGGTCCTTGGACTGGTCAACACCTTGATCCGCCCACTGCTGATCCTGTTGACGCTGCCGGCCACCTTGTTGACGCTGGGCCTGTTCGTCTTCGTGATCAATGCCTTGCTGTTCTGGCTGGTGGCCAGCTTCGTGAATGGATTCACGGTGTCGGGCTTCTGGTCGGCGCTGGGCGGCGCGATCCTGTACAGCCTGCTGTCCTGGGCACTGTCGTCCTTGTTAATGAAGAAAAAATGAATACCCCGAACCTGAGCATCGAGTTTTTCCCGCCCAAGACTCCTGAAGGTGTGGAAAAGCTGCGCGCGGTGCGCGAAAAGCTCGCCACGCTACAGCCGCAATACTATTCAGTCACCTTCGGCGCCGGCGGTTCGACCCAGCAGGGCACGCTGGACACGGTGCTGGAGATCCGCCGCGAGGGACGCGAAGCCGCGCCCCACATTTCCTGCATGGGCAACTCGCGCGAAAACCTGCGCAGTCTGCTCGAGCAATACAAGGCCGCCGGCATCCGCCGCCTCGTGGCCTTGCGCGGCGACCTGCCCAGCGGTTACGGCGCCAGCCTCGCCGCCAACGATTTCCGCTATGCGAACGAGCTGATCGAATTCATTCGTGCCGAAACCGGCAACTGGTTTCATATCGAAGTGGCAGCCTATCCCGAAATGCATCCGCAGGCGACGTCGCCGCAGGAAGACCTGAAGAATTTCGTGCGCAAGATCGAAGCCGGCGCCGACGCGGCGATTACGCAGTATTTCTACAATGCCGACGCTTATTTCCGCTTCGTCGACGAAGCGGCGCGGGCGGGCGTCAAGGCTCCTATCGTTGCCGGCATCATGCCGATCACGAATTACTCCCAGCTCGTGCGCTTTTCCGACATGTGTGGAGCAGAAATCCCGCGCTGGGTGCGTCTGAAGCTGGCGAGCTTTGGCGACGACACGGCCTCGATCAAGGCTTTCGGGCTGGATGTGGTCACGGCATTGTGCGAACGGCTGGTTGCCGGCGGCGCGCCAGGTTTGCATTTCTACACGCTCAACCAGGCGGCCGCCACGCTGGATATCTGTACGCGCCTGCGCGGCGCGTCCTGAATCAGGCCTGTTCGGTAACGATGCGGTCCAGGGCGATGTCGTGCGCATCGCCTTCGAATTCGCAGGCACTGCTGGCATAGGCGATGCCGATGGTGAAGGGGCGCGGCGTCATAGCGAGCGTGCGGTCGTAATAGCCCCCACCGTAGCCCAAGCGCTGCTTGCGGGAATTGAAGCCGACGCAGGGAATCAGCACCGCGTCCGGGCGCACTGTTTCGGCGGCAGCGGCCGGCGCAACGACTTCCAACGCATCCCGTTCCAGCCGGTCGCCCGGTTCCCAGGCACGGAAGACCAGCCCGGCGTTTTTTTCAACCACAGCCGGTAACGCCAGTGCTGCACCGGCAGCGGCCAGTTCGGTGTACAAGCGGCGCAGGTCGGGCTCTCCGCGCATCGGCCAGAAAACAGCCATCCGCAACGGCCGTGCGGCCTGCCACCATTTCAATATCTGTTGTTCGATCGCGGCATCGAAATCTGCGCGAACTTCCGGCGCCAGCCGTTGTCTTTGCGCAAGCAGTTGCTGTCTGAGTGTTGCCTTGTCGAATATGTTTTGCATCGGTCCTTTTTGGCACCATCTGGCACCGGTTGTGAAGCGAAAGAGCGCGCCTCTTACCCTCTAGATCCGGGCTTTGCGCGCGGGGGCCCATGCTATCCTACAACTCGCAGTTTTCGCCTCGAAGGGACGGTTGAAATCTTGAAGTTTTCCTTGAACCGGGC
>DATBUE010000415.1:0-3512 GCA_036516375.1 Noviherbaspirillum sp.
CGCAGGCGGTGCGCGTCCGGCACTGGAATCCTTCAAAGCCTTCCGTGGGCGCGACCCGAAGATCGATGCCCTGCTGCGCCACAGCGGCATGGCGACGTAAACAGAATTGCGGATGAAGACGACATGAAAGCCGTACTGCGAACCTTGCCAATATTGCTAGCCCTTGCGAGCAGCATGGCCCACGCCGAGTTGTACAAGTGGGTAGGGCCGGATGGCAAGGTGAGCTACAGCGATACGCCGCCGCCCCATTCTGCTGCCAAGCTGGAAACGCGTAACGCCTCCTCCGCTCCAGCCACCACCGGCCTGCCGTATGAAGTGGCCGAAGCCGTGCGCAAGCACCCGGTCACGCTCTATACCTCGACCAACTGCGCCCCGTGCAACGAGGGACGCAGGCTGCTGTCAGAACGCGGTGTGCCGTTCCGGGAAAAGACGGTCAACTCCAACGAAGACCTGCAACAAGTGCGCAAGCTGGCCGGCGAAGGCGGGTTGCCACTGCTGACCGTCGGCAGCGCACGGCAGCGCGGCTTCGAGGCTAGTGCGTGGAACCGGGAATTGAACGCGGCCGGTTATCCGACCAGCAACCTTCTGCCGCGCAGCTATCGCCATCCGGCGCCAGAGCCCGCCGCACCGGCAGTGAACGAACAGGCAAAGGCGGACAAGAGCACAGCGGCACAAGCCGCTGAAGCGCCCCGCCCTAACGAGCTGCCGCCGGCAGAAGGCAATGCCCCGCCGGGCTTTCGTTTCTAGCATGACCCGCATCGATTTCCACACCGACCTGCAGGACAAGATCGCCTACTGCTGCCGGCTGGCGCGCAAGGCGCATGCTTCCGGCGCACGCCTGATCATCGTCGGACAGCGCGAGGAACTTGCTGCACTGGACGCAGCGCTGTGGACTTTCTCCGAACGCGACTTCATCCCGCACGTCGCCCTGTCCGATCCACTGGCCGCTGCTACGCCCATCGTGCTCAGTGCGCAAGGCGATGCGGAATTCCCGCACCATCAAGTTCTGGTCAACCTCGGGCGAGAGGCGCCGGCCCATTTCGCTCGCTTCGAGCGCTTGATCGAACTGGTCGGCAGCGAGGAGGCAGAACGCGCGGCCGGGCGCGAGCGCTACCGCCATTACCGCGAACGCGGCTATCCCCTGGAACATCGCAAGGTGGGAGCATGAGCACCTTCAAGCCCGACATCGGCATCCCGGTCCTGACCGAAGTGATCGAAGCGCCGCTGCAGATGCAGCCGGGTCACGCGCAGATCGACACAAGTTTTTCGTCGCCTGCACCGGCGCCGGCCGTGGCAGACATGGATTGGGAACGCCTGGAGCGCGAGTTGCACGAACGCGTGCTGCAACAAGTCCTCAAGCGCATCGATTCCATGCTGGAGCAGCGGGTGCGCGACAGCCTCGCCGATGTACTGCAAACCGCAGTCGACCACCTCGCCGACGAACTGCGGCGTGGCTTGCAGTCCACGGTCAAGGAAGTCATCACCAAAGCCGTGGCCGAGGAACTGAACGCCGCACAGGTTTCAAAAAGGTAGTGCGCTGCACGCATTTTCACGCCCCGCGCATTCCACCCCGCTCTGCATCCATGAGCAGAACCCGAGAGATGCCACTACCCGCGTGAACGAGCACTCACCAGAAATCCGGACTCCTCCATGAAGGTCATCGTTCTCGGCGCAGGCATCATCGGCACAGCCTCGGCATGGTTCCTGCGCCAGGCGGGACACGAGGTCAGCGTGATCGAACGCCAGCCGGGTCCGGCACAGGAAACCAGCTTTGCCAATGGTGGGCAGATCTCGGTGTCGCACGCCGAACCTTGGGCCAACCCGACGGCGCCACTGAAGATACTGAAGTGGCTGGGACGAGAAGATGCTCCGCTGCTGTTTCGTCTGCGCGCCGATCTGCTGCAGTGGCGCTGGGGTTTGCACTTCCTGCGCGAATGCACCGCCGCGCGCACCGCGCACAACATCCGGCAAATCGTCGCCATCGCCGAATACAGCCGCAAGACCTTGCAGGAAGTGCGCAACCAGACCGGCATCGAGTACGACGCCCTCACCCGCGGCATCCTGCATTTCTATACCGATGCACGAGAGTTCGAGCACTCGCTGGAAATGGCGCGACTGATGCGCGAGTTCGGCTGCCCGCGCGAGTCGATCGGCCCGGATGAAGTCGTCGGCATTGAACCGGCACTGGCACCGATGCGCGCGCAGATCGTGGGGGGCGATTACACGGCCACCGACGAGTCGGGCGACATCTACAAATTCACCACCGCCCTCGCCCGCGACGCCGAAGCGGCCGGCGTGACCTTCCACTACAACTGCAGTGTCACCCAACTGGTAACGGACGCTCACGCTCACGTGCAGGCCGTTGAAATCATCGATGACAGCGGGTGCCACCGGAACCTGCGCGCAGATGCCTTCGTGGTCGCACTCGGCAGCTTTTCGCAACCCCTGCTCAAGCCGCTCGGCATCGATTTGCTGCTCTACCCGGGCAAGGGTTACTCCGCCACCTATGCCATTACCAGACCCGAAGAGGCGCCCACCGTCTCGCTGACTGACGACGGCTACAAGCTGGTCTTTTCACGACTGGGCGAACGCTTGCGGGTAGCGGGGACTTGCGAACTGAATGGTTATGGCCGCGACCTGAACCCGACGCGTTGCGCGGCGCTGACCCGGCGCACGCGCGAATTGTTTCCCGACGCCTGCGATTACGAGAATCCGACCTACTGGACCGGCTTGCGCCCGCTCACGCCTTCGAACCTGCCCTACATCGGCAGAACGCGCTACCCGAATCTCTACCTGAATACCGGGCACGGCACGCTGGGCTGGACCATGGGTTGCGGATCGGGGCGGGCAATCGCCGATATCGTCGATGGGAAGCGGCCCGAAGTAGATTTCGTGTTCACCGGATTCTAGCCGAGCACTTGGGTGGCGCGCGCCGAGGGCGTAGATGTGTTGACAGTCAGCGCGCGGGCCTGCCGCTGCGCACGTGCACTTCCGGCGCTTTCTCATCGAACGCAATGCGCGTGACGAATTTTGCGCGCTTCATCGGAAAGCGCGACTGGAAATGGCGCACGTTGCCGGAACCGGAGATCACGCGTCGTACAAACTGATAGTAGGCATCCATGTCGAGCACGTGCACGACCAGGAAGTAGTCGTAGTCGCCGGAGACGAAATAGCACTGCATCACTTCGGCTTCCTTGCCCATGCGCGCCTCGAACTCCTGCATGTGTTCGTCCGACTGGTTGTTCAGCGAGACTTCGAGGAAGGCCAGCATGCCGTAGCCGAGCGCAAACGGATCGACCAAGGCCACGTCGGCACCGATGATGCCGGCCTCATGCAAGGCCCGTACGCGGCGCAGGCAGGTCGGCTGCGAGATGTGCACCTTTTCCGCCAACACCCGGGTCGGCATCTGGTTGTCCTTCTGCAGCAGGTTCAGTAGCTTGCGGTCGACCTTGTCGAGTACGTGCGTTTTCGCCATTGGAAAAACCGGTGTCAAAAAAAAGCGCCCCGGTCGG
>DATBUE010000416.1:0-3925 GCA_036516375.1 Noviherbaspirillum sp.
TTCAACAGTTATGACTTCGTCGTTGGCCGGGCAAAAACAGGCAGTCAACTCGGCGAATACGCCAACCTTACATAAATAGGCGCATACGCCTCCGCCTGCGTAATCTCGATCAGCGTTTCCTTCGCCAGTTCCAGCAGCGCGATGAAGTTGACCACCACCACCGGCACACCGCGCGAAGGATCGAAGAGCTCGGCGAACTCAACGAATTTCTGGGTCTGCAGCCGCCGCAGGATGCCCGTCATGTGCTCGCGCACCGACAATTCCTCGCGCGTAATCGTGTGATGCGCCGTGAGCTTGGCCCGCTTCAGGATGTCGGCCCACACCGCCTGCAATTCCTCGGCCTGCACTTCCGGCCAGCGCACCACCATGCTCTGCTCGATCAGCACGTGCGCGCGCACGTAGTCACGGCCGATCTGGGGCAGGGTGTCGAGTTTCTGCGCGGCGAGCTTCATCTGCTCGTATTCGAGCAGGCGGCGCACCAGTTCCGCGCGCGGGTCTTCCGGTTCTTCGCCACTGTCGACCTTCTTGGCCGGCAACAGCATGCGCGACTTGATCTCGATGAGCATGGCCGCCATCAGCAGGTACTCGGCCGCAAGTTCCAGGTTGTGCAGGCGGATCTGGTCGACATAGTCCAGGTACTGGCGCGTGACTTGCGCCATCGGAATGTCGAGGATGTTGAAGTTCTGCTTGCGGATCAGGTACAGCAGCAGGTCGAGCGGACCTTCGAAGGCTTCGAGGAAGACTTCCAGCGCGTCGGGCGGAATGTAGAGATCGGTCGGGAGCTTGAACAGCGGCTCGCCGTAAAGCTTTGCGAAGGCCATGCCGTCGATTATGTCCGGCGTGGAGTCGGGCTGCGTGGCCAGCGCCAGTTCCGGCTCGTCGGCCGGAATCTGCGCCGCCCGCGGCGACTCCTGCTGCACGCTCATCAACCCTTGTTCTGGTAGACGTAGGCCTGTTGCTTGACGCGAGATTCAAGCTCGCGCTTGCGTGCCTCCAGATCGATCGGAGCCTTGTCCCACCAGATTGCGCGGCCGGCGCGCTGCTTTTGTTCCAGGGTCGGGTCCTTGGCTTTCAGCTCTTTCAAGAAGCGCGTGAAATCGGATTCGTACATCTGGTTGTGCTTGCTGATATTCATGGCTATCGCGAGAGCGTGTCGAACGTGATTGGATTGAATCGGATTGGATCTTGCGGAAAGGGACGCGGGGCGTCTTGAGCAGGCGCTATTCTACCTGCACTGCCCGACTTGCCGAGGAGCAGATTCTGCTGCTCAAGCCAGTGCCAATCTTGCCTCTTCGTCACTGGACGCCAAGCAGTTGGCTCGCGTCAGTGCCTGTCCCAGCGTGGAGACGCAATTCTCTACGCCCAGCCGATCGATGAAACCGGTGCGCAGCATCAGGCTCAGTGGTTGTGCATTGGCTGCGCACAGGACCAGCCGGCATCCCGATTTCTGTAGCGTGCGGTTCACGTTTTCCAGTGCATCCAGTCCGGTCGTATCCAGGTTGATCAGCTGATGCAGTTCCAGCACCAGCACCCTTGCCGGTTTGACATCCGGCCCGGTCAGCCGTTCCAGCTTGCCGACGGCGCCGAAGAAGAGAGAGCCGAACACCGCATGCACCTCCACGCCGGGAGCAGGGGCAACCGGCAGTGCGGCGTCCGGTATTCGGTCTATGCGCGTCAGCGCCGAGATGCGATAGATGAAGAAAACGCAGGCCAGGACGAGCCCGACTTCGACCGCGACCGTGATTCCGACGATCACCGTCAGCAGGCAGGTCGCGACCATCAGGATGCGGTAGTTCACCGAGAGATGGTTCATGCGCACGAACTCGTGCCACTCGCCCATGTTGAATGCCACATGCATCAGGATCGCGGCCAGCGCGGCGAGCGGGATATTCATCGCTAGCGGAGCGGCGACCAGCACGATCACCAGCAGGGTCAGCGCATGCACGATGCCCGAGATCGGGGAGGCGGCGCCGCTGCGGATGTTCGTCACGGTGCGCGCAATCGTGCCGGTGGCGGGAATGCCGCCGAAAAACGGCACGACGAAATTGGCCACGCCTTGCGCCATCAATTCCTGGTCCGGGTCGTGGCGCTCGCCGGTGAGGTTGTCGGCGACGCGCGCGCACAGCAGCGATTCGATCGCACCCAGCATGGCGATCGTCAGCGTGGGCGTGAGCAGGTGCTTGGCCGATTCCCAGGACAAGTGCGGCCAGGCCAGCGCGGGCAGACCTTGCGGAATGCCGCCGAAGCGGCTGCCTATGGTTTCGATATCCAGGTCGAGCAGGGTGACGGCGAGCGTGCTGGAGACGAGCACAATGATCGGCCCCGGTACCGGCCGCGCCCGGCGCGCCAGTTGCGGAAAGCGGCGCCCGAGCAGGCTGCGTTCGCCGTCCCGAAATGCCTTGGGCCAGAGCGCCATGACTGCCAGCGAGAGCGCGGCCACGGCCAGCGCCGGCAGGTGCACGGTGTCGGCCTGCTGCGCCAGCACCTGAAGCTGGGCGAAGAAATCGGACGGCATGCGTTCGATGTCCAGCCCGAAGAAATCGCTGATTTGCGAGAGGGCGATCAGGATCGCGATGCCGTTGGTGAAGCCGATTACGACTGGCACCGGAATGTAGCGAATCAGGAAGCCGAGCCGGAGCACGCCCATCGCAAACAGCAGCATGCCGGCCAGGATGGTGGACACCAGCAGGCCGCCCAGCCCGTAGGTTTCGATGATGCCGTAGACGACGATGATGAAGGCGCCGGCTGGCCCGCCGATCTGCACGCGCGATCCACCCAGCGCCGAGATCAGGAAGCCCGCGATGATGGCCGTGAAGATGCCGGCTTCGGGGCGCACGCCGGAGGCGATCGCAAAAGCCATCGCCAGCGGCAGCGCGACGATGCCGACCGTGACGCCGGAATTGACGTCCTGGAACAGCCGGTTGCGGTCGTAACCTTGAAGTGAATCCAGAAGACGCGGGCGGAAGCGGAAGTCGAGGCGGTTCATCTTCGGTGGCGAATCCGCTCTAATGCAGGAGCAGCTTGCGCATCACGTGCGGCGCGGGCTCGACCGGGTTGGTGTGTGCATATTCGAGCTCGGGCGCGAACTCGAAACCGTAGGTGGCATACAGGCCGAGCAGGCGTTCCTGGTCGCTACGCACCGCCAGCCGCAGCTCGGTGACGCCGGCAGCAAGGGCACGATGAATGACGGCCTCGACCAGGTGCTGCGACAGACCTTCGCCCGCGTACTGCGGCAGTACGCCTATGCGCAGCGTTTCCCATACCTGCGCCTGTCCTTCCAGCGGCAGCCAGCGCACGGAGCCGATCGCTTCCTCGCCGTGCATCAGGATGTAGCCGCCGCCTTCCTGCAGGTGTTGGCGCACGCATACTGCCGTTTCGCGGTGGCCGCTGGAGCAGAGCGCAACACGCTTGGCCCAGCAGGCGCGCGTCAGATCCGCGATCAGCTGCGCATCCTCCAGAGTTGCCTCACGTACGGTGAAGTTCACCTGCACTGCCTCGGGGCGTCGGCTCCAGGCTCCGGCATCTCAGCGCACCCGCATGCCCGGCTCGGCGCCGGGCCAGGGGTTCAGCACGTAGATGCCAGGATTGGTCTTCTCATCGGCCCCCGCAGCAGCCAGCACCATGCCCTCGGACACACCGAATTTCATCTTGCGAGGTGCCAGGTTTGCGACCATCACGGTCAGCTTGCCGATCAAGTCTTCCGGCTTGTAGGCGGACTTGATGCCCGAGAACACATTGCGCATCCGGCCTTCGCCGACGTCCAGCGTCAGGCGTAACAACTTCTCCGAGCCTTCGACGTGTTCGCAGTTGACGATCTTGGCGATGCGCAGATCGATCTTGGCGAAGTCATCGATCTTGATCTCCGGCGCGATCGCTTCGATCGCGCCGCCGTTCTCACCTTCCCCCTTTAAGGGGGAAGGTCGGG
>DATBUE010000417.1:0-2511 GCA_036516375.1 Noviherbaspirillum sp.
CGGCTGCCATCGAAATCGCGGTGATGCCGGATGCGCAGTAGCGGTTGATGGTCACGCCGCCGATCGTGTTCGGCAAGCCGGCCAGCAGCACGGCGTTGCGTGCCATGTTCATGCCCTGCTCCGCTTCCGGGAAGGAGCAGCCGATGATGGCATCCTGGATGGTCTTCGGGTCCAGCCCCGGTACCTGGGCCATCGCGGCCCGGATCGCGCGCACCAGCAAGTCGTCGGGGCGCACGTTCTTGAACATGCCGCGCGGCGCCTTACCGATCGGGGTGCGGGTGGCGGCAACGACGTAGGCTTCCTGCAGTTGTTTGCTCATTTCTCTCTTCCTTGTACGTTGGGTTGCGCGCTCAGTTGCGAACGGGTTTGCCGGTCTGCAGCATCCCCATGATGCGTTCTTGCGTCTTCGGGTTGTTCAGCAGTTCGACGAAGCCCTTGCGCTCCAGATCGAGCAGCCACTGTTCGCTGACCAGGCTGCCCGGTTCCACGTCGCCACCACAAACCACTTCGGCAATCATCGAACCCAGCTTGAAGTCGTGGGCGGAGATGAAGCCGCCGTCGCGCATGTTGACCAGTTGCGCCATGATCGTGGCGATGCCGGTGCGGCCTGCGACCGGGATCAGCTTGGGCAGGTCCGGGCGGTAGCCGGCGTCGAACATCGCGCGCGCCTCGACCTTGGCCACGTGCAGCAATTCGTAGGGGTTGAATACGACCACGTCGTCCTGCGCCAGATAGCCCATTTTCTTGGCTTCGATCGCGGACTTCGAAACGTTCGCGGTAGCCGCATTCATGAAGTAGTTCTTCAGGAATTGCAGCAGGTCGGCGCCCTTGGCATCGGCTGCGGCGCGCACTGCGGCTTCCTTCAGGCCGCCGCCGGCCGGGATCAGGCCGACACCGACTTCAACCAGACCGATGTAGGACTCGAGCGCCGCAACGCGCTTCGATGCATGCATCATCAGTTCGCAACCGCCGCCCAGCGCCAGTCCTGCAACGGCGGCGACCACCGGCACGTTCGCGTACTTCATCGCCATGTGCGCCTGCTGCAGCTTGGCGACTTCGGCGCCGATGGCCTTCACGCCGCCGGACATGAACACCGGCAGCATTGACTGCAGATCGGCACCGGCGGAGAACGCACCGCCGTCGGCGGCATCCGCGCCCCAGATCACCAGCCCCTTGTAGTTCTGTTCGGCTTCAGCAATCGCCTTGGACAAGCCGTCCATCACACCCTGGCCGATCACGTGCATCTTGGTCTTCAGGCTCAGGATCAGCACGTCGTCGTTCTGGTGCCAGATGCGTACCGAGTCATCCTCGAACACGGTCGTGCCGCCCTTGCTGCCGTCCGGAGCTTTGTCGCCGACGAGTGCAGCGCGGAAGGCCTGGCGCTGGTAGACCGGAAGGTCCGAGCGCGGCACGAAAGTCTTCTTCGCGGGCGACCAGGAGCCCTCGGCCGTATGCACGCCACCCTTCTCGGCCACCGGCCCTTCAAACACCCAGGCGGGCAACGGTGCATTGCACAGCGCCTTGCCGGCATCGATATCTTCCTTGACCCATTGCGCGACCTGCTGCCAGCCGGCGGCTTGCCAGTTTTCGAACGGGCCGGTCTTCCAGCCGAAGCCCCAGCGCAGCGCGAAGTCGATGTCGCGCGCGTTGTCGGCGATGGATTCGAGGTGCACGGCGATGTAATGGAAGGCATCGCGGAAGATCGCCCACAGGAACTGCGCCTGCGGATTGGTGGAATCGTGCAGCGCCTTGATGCGCTTGGCAGCGTCCTTCTCCTTCAGGATGCGGCCAACCAGATCGTCGGCCTTGCCGCCGCCGGCGACGTAGTCGTTCTTGGCCGGGTCGAAACGCAGGATGTCCTTGCCGACCTTCTTGTAGAAACCGGCGCCGCTCTTCTGGCCGAGCGCACCGGCACCCACCAGGCGCGCCAACACTTCCGGTGTGTTGTAGACGGAGAAGAAGGGATCGTCGGCCAGGTTGTCCTGCATGGTCTTGATCACGTGGCCCATCGTGTCCAGGCCCACCACGTCCGCCGTGCGGAAGGTGCCGGACTTGGCGCGGCCGAGCTTGGAGCCGGTCAGGTCATCGACCACGTCGTAGGAGAGGCCGAATTTTTCCGCTTCGTGGATCGTGGCCAGCATACCGAACACGCCGACGCGGTTGGCGATGAAGTTCGGCGTGTCTTTTGCGCGCACCACGCCCTTTCCGAGCGTGGTGGTAAGGAAGCCTTCGAGCTGGTCGAGGATTTCCGGGCGTGTGGCCGCAGTCGGGATCAGTTCGACCAGGTGCATGTAACGCGGCGGATTGAAGAAGTGCACACCGCAGAAGCGTGCCTTCAGTTCTGCGTCGAAGCCTTCGGACAGCGCGGTGATCGAGAGACCGGAGGTGTTGGAGGCGAAGATCGTGTTTGCACCGATATGCGGCGCGACCTTCTTGTACAGGTCGTGCTTCCAGTCCATGCGCTCGGCGATGGCTTCGATGATCAGGTCGCAGTCTTTCAGCAGGTCGAGA
>DATBUE010000418.1:0-3081 GCA_036516375.1 Noviherbaspirillum sp.
CGCAGTCGGAAGAAGCTCCAGCCGGGATTGCACCCGCCGGCCCAATGAGTTTTCAAGATCTGAAGAATTATTCCCGCCAAAAAGAAAGTGCAGGCAAGCAAAGGCAGGAAGTCGCGCAGGCCATGGTGATGGGTGCGCTGCTCAATCGCCATAACGCCGAGTGGGACCCGATGGACCCGGCCACTGACCGCGCATCCACCGAGAACCTGATCTGTGCGCTGTTGCAAGCGCCTCCGCCAGCCGCGGAATAACGCAAGGCTGATCCGACCAATGGGCCGGAAACTGCTCACATTTATTGTGGGTAGATCGGTGGATAACCCGCGTGCAAGCGCTGCAAGGGCTTGAACGGTAAGGGAATTTTCGCGCTGGTCAAAAAGCGTGCAGCCGATGGTGAGCCGGATGACATCTTCCTTGCGTCGCTCTTGGTTATCGCCTGGCGGGAACGTAATTGCAGATGGACTACACGCCCTTGGCCGGCATCGGTGTCTTGTCCTTGTACTCGCACAGATTGGCGATCAGGCAATTCCAGCACGCCGGCTTGCGCGCGACGCAGGTGTAGCGTCCGTGCAGGATCAGCCAGTGATGGGCATCGTGCCGGAATTCGGCGGGCACGACCTTCAGCAGCTTTTGCTCGACCTCATCCACATTCTTGCCCGGCGCGATGCCAGTGCGATTCGAGACGCGGAAGATGTGCGTATCGACTGCAATGGTCGGTTCGCCGAACGCCGTGTTCAACACCACGTTCGCAGTCTTGCGTCCCACGCCCGGCAGCGCTTCCAATGCTTCGCGTGTGCGTGGCACTTCGCCGCCGTGCTGATCGAGCAGGATGCGGCAGGTCGCGATCACGTTCTTCGCCTTGGTGCGATACAAGCCGATGGTCTTGATGTAGTCGGCCAGCGTGTCCTCGCCCAGCGTCAGCAAGGCAGCCGGTGTATTCGCTACCGGGTACAGGCGGCGCGTGGCCTTGTTGACCGAGACATCGGTCGCTTGCGCCGATAGCAGCACCGCAATCAGCAGCTCAAACGGTGTCGTGTATTCGAGCTCAGTTTGCGGGTGCGGATTGGCCTGGCGAAAGCGCGCGAAGATTTCATGTCGCTTGGCACTGTTCATGATTGCGGATCCTCGTGGCAGGGTGCATCGCTCGCCGCCTCACCCGCATCCTGATGCTGGCTTTGCATGCGCGCGGTCACGTCGGCGATCTGCCGCCGAACCGCGCGCGAAACATCTTCGATGCCGGTTGCTGCCTGCGCAGGCAGCGCGGCCATCTGTTCCTTTCGCAGACGCGCGCGTTCCATTGCCGCCGCGATGATGGCCTTCTTGCGTTCCTGCGCTGCCTTTTCCTCCGCGCTCAGGGCTGCTTCCGCTGCTACCGTCTGTAGCTTGCTGGCTGCCTTGGCGGCCAGCCGTGCTTCGTTCTCTTCCTTCTCGCGCCGCAGCCGCAAGGTGCGGAACTGGTGGCGCGCGCGCGCCGCGTCCGCCTGTTCCGGCGTCCACGCCGCCCAACCAGTCCTGCCCGGCGTGACCTCGACCATCGCAATGCAATCGACCGGGCAGGGCGCCACGCACAGGTCGCAGCCGGTGCAAAGATCGGGAACCACGGTGTGCATTTGCTTGGCCGCGCCGACGATGGCATCGACCGGACAAGCTTGGATGCACAGCGTGCAACCGATGCACAGACTCTCGTCGATCACGGCCACCGCACGCGCGCGTTCCACGCCGTTGGCCGGGTTCAGCGGAATCACCGGCTTGCCCAGCAGCGCAGCCAGGCGGGCAATGCCTTCGGCGCCGCCCGGTGGGCACTGGTTGTAGCCGGCTTCACCGCTGGCGATCGCTTCCGCATAGGGGCGACAGGCGGGGTAGCCGCATTTCGTGCATTGCGTCTGCGGCAGCAGATCTTCGATCTGGTCGGCGAGGGGGCGGGCGGGGGCGGACACGGCGAGGCAAGGAAAAAGCAAAGCGCGATTATCGGCCATCGCCGAGGCGCAAGCAAAAAAGCCGCAGTCACGAGACTGCGGCTTTCATCGTACAAAGGCGGAGATCAGGCACTGGCTTTGATGAACTCCGTGATCTTCGGGCAGATGATTTCGCGCCAGCGGCGGCCGGAGAAGATGCCGTAATGCCCACACTTCGGCGCCGTGAAATGCTGCTTCTTCTCCGCTGGGATGTTCTTGCACAGCTCGTGCGCGGCTTGCGTCTGGCCGGCTCCGGAAATGTCGTCCAGCTCGCCTTCGATGGTAAACAGCGCCACACTCTTGATGTCCTGCGGCCGCACCAGCTTGCCTTCGACTTCCCATACGCCGCGCGGCAGCTTGCACTCCTGGAACACGTCGCGAATCGTCTCCAGGTAGTACTCGGCCGGCATGTCGAGCACCGCGTTGTATTCGTCGTAAAACTTGCGGTGTTCCTCAGCCGACGCCTGGTCGCCTTCGCGCAAGTGCATGTAGAAATCCCAGTGGCTCTGCGCATGGCGGCCCGGGTTCATTGCGATGAATCCTGCGTGCTGCAGGAAGCCCGGATAGACCTTGCGCCCGAAGCCGGGATAGTTGGCCGGCACGCTGTAGATCACCTTGTCCTCGAACCACGCGTAGGGCTTCTTCATCGCCAAGTCATTGACCTGGGTCGGCGACTTGCGCGGGTCGATCGGTCCGCCCATCATCACCATCGATTTCGGCAGCTTGGGATCGTTTTCGCTGGCCATCAGCGAGATCGCGGCCAGCACCGGCACGGTGGGCTGGCACACCGAGATCACGTGCACATCCGGGCCGAGGCGACGGATGAAATCCTGCACGTAGTAGATGTAGTCGTGCAGGTGGAACGCCCCTGCGCTGACCGGCACCATGCGCGCATCGGTCCAGTCGGTGATGTAGACATCGTGGTCGGACAACAGGCTGCGTACGGTATCGCGCAACAGTGTCGAATGGTGGCCCGACAGTGGCGCGACCACGAGCACAGTGGGCTGCTTCAAGTTCGCGAACTGCTGGTCGCTCAGATTCTTTTTGAAATGGATCAGGCGGCAGAAGGGTTTTTCTTCGGCGACCTCCTCGAACACGGTGACCGCCTTTCCGGCCACCGGCACCGACT
>DATBUE010000419.1:0-1775 GCA_036516375.1 Noviherbaspirillum sp.
GCCTTCGGCGGCACTGTCGGCTTGACCGGGCAGCGCCAGCACCTGCTCGCGCATTTCCTGGCTCAGCTCCTTTTTCTGGCTTTCGGCAGGCTGCTGCGCCTGCTGTTGCTGAGCGACCACCGGGGCGGCGAGCAGCAAGGCAATCCCGCAAAGCAGCGTGGAACGAACCAGACGCGATGACGTGCGGATGAAGAGCAGGAGTGACATGAGGAGCTCCGGTAGCGAGCGCTTCAAGATACCGGCCACTGCTGCCCGCACGGCCCTTCACATACAGCGCGCTTGAGCCGCCTCAAGTACGGAAGATGCTCTCATGACTGGCAGTAAGAATCGCTTCGACTGCCGGATGCTTGATCTTGCGTTCGTTCGAAATCGCATAGAACTGCTCGCGCACCTCGGACAACGCGCCCACCGGCACCGCATTCAATTCAGTACGAGCGTCGGCCGCCAGCGCGGTAGAGGCCGGAAACAGGCCGAGCCCGTGACGCGCGAAGGTGGTCATCATTGCGTAGTCGTCGAATTCGCCGACCACGTCCGGACGCACATCGTGGCGCTCGAACCAATGGTCGAGGCGACCGCGGATGGCATGGTTGCGCGTGGGCAGCAACAAGGGCGCGCCGTGCAGGCTGGCCGGGAAATTGCTCCCGTAACGTTCGGCTAGCTCGGGCACCCCGTAGAGCGTCGTCTCGCTTTCCCCCAGCAAGTGGCTGAACACGCGCAAGGTCGTGCCGGAGGGCACCGGCCGGTCAGTCAGCACGACGTCGAGCTTGTGCACCGACAGGTCGCCCAGCAGGGATTCGAAATCGTCTTCATGGCATACCAGCTTCACTTTCTGAGGCAGGCGCAATGCGACTTCGAGCAGGCGCGAAGCGATCAGCTTGGGCATCGAGTCCGATACGCCGACAGTCAGGCGCACCGTCTGCCCGATATCGGTCTCGCCCAAGACTTCCTGCATCTGCTCGCCGAGCAGGAAGATCTGGTCGGCATAACCGACCGCGATGCGCCCGGCCTCGGTCAGCACCAGGCGGCGGCCCTGCGGAGCCAGCAAGGCCTTGCCCACGGCTTGTTCGAGCAGCGCCAGTTGCGCGCTGATGGTTTGTACGGCAACATCCAGCCGCTCTGCGGCTCGGGTAATGCTGCCTTCCTTGGCAACCACCCAGAAGTAATAGAGGTGCCTGAAGTTGATGCCCGCGCTTTTCATGTTCCACCATTTGCGAAGAAAACGTCCTATTATCTTCGCTTTTATCAGTGAACCCCACTGGTGTATCCATGTCTACCGTCAACGGCCGGCGAAATGCCGCGCTTTCGACGGTTGCCCTTTGAACCTGTCTTGCTAGAAAAGGACTTGCCATGAACGACCGTTACACCTCCTTGCGCGACACGCGCTTTGGTGCACAGGCGACCCCGGTCATCGACGTCGCTTCGCACCGCGTGCTGCGCAACACCTACACGCTGCTGGCGCTGACGCTGGCATTCTCGGCCATCTGCGCCGGCGTTTCCGCCTCGCTCGGCCTGCCCCATCCGGGCATCCTGATCACGATGGTCGGCTACTTCGGCCTGCTGTTTGCCGTCACCAAGTTCCGCAACAGCGGTCTCGGCGTGGCGCTGGTCTTCGCGCTGACCGGCTTCATGGGCTACACGCTGGGACCGATCATCAGCCACTACCTGGCCATGCCCAACGGCACCCAGATCGTAATGATGGCCATGGGCGGTACGGCAGCGATCTTCCTCGCGCTGTCGGGATATGTCCTGGTCAGCAAGCGCGACTTCAGCTTCAT
>DATBUE010000420.1:0-7547 GCA_036516375.1 Noviherbaspirillum sp.
CGCAAGGATGAATTCCTGGCCATGCTGGCCCACGAGTTACGCAATCCGCTGGCGCCGATTCGTGCAGCGGCCGAGCTGCTGCAGATGGCCCCCGTGGATGCGACGCGGCTAAGGCAGACCAGCGAGATCATCGCGCGCCAGGTGAACCACATGACCGGACTGGTGGATGACTTGCTGGATGTGTCGCGCGTCTCGCGCGGGCTGGCGACGATCAACAAGGCGCCGCAGGACATGAAGACCGTGGTCTCGAACGCGGTCGAGCAGGTGCGCCCGGTGGTGGAGGCGCGGCATCACCAGTTGGCCATCACCATCGAGCCGGCGCCGGCCTGGGTGCTGGGAGACGACAAGCGGCTGGTGCAGGTGCTGACGAATCTGATCCACAACGCAGCCAAGTACACGCCCGAGGGCGGACGCATCCGCGTCGAGATGCAGGCGCGCGACGAGGAAGTGGCGCTGGTCGTGACCGACAACGGCATCGGCATCCTGCCCGAACTGCAGCCGCGCATCTTTGACGCTTTCACCCAAGCCGAACGCACGCCGGACCGCTCGCAAGGCGGCTTGGGGCTGGGACTGGCGCTGGTGAAGAGCCTGGTCGAGTTCCATGGCGGGCGCGTCGACTGTTTCAGCGCCGGTGCGGGACAGGGCAGCCGCTTCACGGTGTGCCTGCCGCGCATTGCCGCACCGCTTGCCACGGAAGCCGTAGCGGCCGCGGCCACGCAAGGCGCGGCGCTGCAACCCTTGCGCGTGATGGTGGTCGACGACAACGTCGACGCCGCGGCCATGCTGGCCTTGCTGCTGGAGACTGCCGGACATGTGGTGCTGGTCGAGCATCACGCTGTCGCCGCGCTGGAGCGGGCGGCGCGGGAAAAACCTGACGTGTGCTTCCTCGATATCGGTCTGCCCGGCATGGATGGTTTGGAATTGGCGCGTCGCCTGCGCGCCGCTCCGCACACCGCGCAAGCCTTGCTGGTGGCCGTCACCGGCTACGGCCAGGCGCAGGACAAACTGGAAACAGCTGCGGCGGGCTTCGACGTGCACCTCATCAAGCCGGTCAGCGCGGTGCAACTTGCGCAGGTGCTGGCTACGCCGCGAAGTCGCAGCTAATTACAGCGGCGCAAAGCGTCGAAAACGCACGCCATCCACTTCGACGTCTTCGATGAACATCGCATAGGGCCGCACCCACATTCCCGAGTCGTTGTACAAGGGCCGGTACAGCACCATGGGTTCCAGGGTTTCGCTGTGTCGCACGACACCGAGAACTTCGTATTCGTAACCTTTGTAGTGGCGGTAACGGCCTAGCGGAATGGCTGGCAGCGGAGGCAGGTCATTCATGGCTTTTTAGCAGGATGTTGAAAAACGTAGCGAGCGTGGCGAGAGCGGGGCCGAGGAGCGCACGCGTACGAATTTTACGCAGAGCACCGCAGCCCCCCCCGGAGCGACATGCGCAGTAGTTTTTCAACAGCACACTAGGTTTTGCTTACCAGTGCTTCGTAGTGCATGCCTTGGTTCCAGATCACGACTTTGTCTTTCCCGGTCTGTAAATCGCCTTCGAAGAACGGTATGCCTGCCTCATCAGCACGTACACACAAGACGTTCATATCGACGTTGTAGTCCTTGTTGATCGCCGCGACGATCTTTGCGAAATCATCATCGTCGCTGTACAGCATGTCGTCGTGATCAATCATGGCTCGATACTTCGCTGCCGCGGCGGGGTTGGGGTCATCGTAATTGCCGGTGGCGTGCTGCAGCAAAGAAATAATCAGGCAATTCAATTTATTGCCGTTGTTCTTCGCAACCCGGATATTGCTTTTCTCCAGGTAAGCGCGGAAAAGAGCGTTGGGGGCTGCCATTTCCGCTCGGGCCTTGTCCTCCACGTCTGTCCATTGCCGCTGCTCGCTCTGTGTCAGCGGCTTTTTCTTTTGAGCCAGCTTCGCTTTCGGCAGGATGTTCGCCTGGTCGTCTGGTTCTTCCGCTTCACCTGTGGCAGCCCGTTCTTCCTTGAAGATCGCACCCCATTTCTCTTCGAATTTCCCGGATAGAAGTTCGAACGCGGCCTGCGTGCGTTTCTGATCGAATCCGGGTCCGGTGAAAGGGGGAATGTCGGCCACGGACCGCGAAGCCGCAGCCACATAGGAGCTCTCCCCTTCGGCAGCGGCCGAGCGCGTTGCCCGCATCAACGCCACGCGCCGTTCCAACACCGGCTTCAACGATCTCATCAGTTCGGGCACACCGCTCTTGGAAAAGTCCACCGGCTCCAAGACGTTCTGGTATTTGTTCTTGAATTCCTTGATGAATTCTTTTCTATCCGGCTGCATCAGGCCGTCCAGAACAGTCCCGATATCCTTTGCGAGGTCGGACAACATGGTCTTGTCCCAATTACTCTTCACTAATGCGGTGACAGTGGACCATGCAATCCCAGGCAAGATGGCGACCTTGCCGAAAGCAGTGACCGGCCCGCCTCCCGTCAGCCGCGAGCCGGCTACGGTGTTTGACCGTGCCCCCCGCTTGCCCAATAGATCCTGCAGCCAACGCCCTTTGCTTTTGTCGTTGGTTCTCGCAGAACCCGAATTCTTCGGCCCTGCGGACGACGACGCTGAGGAAGTCGGAGCGGTGTTCGGAGAAGAATGCGGATCGTGAGTGGCTGTTTTGAACAGCGAAGAGAATCCGGAACGAAATTCGACAGGCATTTTTGTGTTCGCTTCAAGTGGAGCCGTCGAACTGTCCTTGCTACCTGTTTGGACCTCGACGAGCAGATGAACCCAGCCATGGGTTGGAAACTGCGCGGATTGGTTCCAATTTTCACTTCCCTTGCCAGACCGGAAAAACTGGCGGCGGCGCGAAGAAAACATCCATTTACCATCTGTGTGGATGGGAACCGGATGGGAATCCTGCTGTCTGATCCGGCAAGGAGGCAGACATGAACCAGGAAAGCGGCACGCAGGAACGGCGACCCAAGGTGGCCGATAGCGAAAAGATCACGATCAATCTGGGGCCTGTAGACCTGGGGCAGATCGACTTGCTCGTCCAGGAAGGTTTCTATTCGAACCGTACGGACCTGATCCGTACGGCCATCCGCAACCAGTTGCAGTTGCACAGCGACGTCGTGCGCCAAACGGTGGCACGGCGCAGCCTCGTGCTCGGCTTGCAACATTACTCACGCGCCGACCTTGAGGCGGTCCGGGCGGCGGGGGAAAAACTGCAGATCCACGTACTCGGCCTGGCCAGCATCGGCGACGACGTTTCGCCCGAACTGGCCGCTGCCACCATCGATTCCGTCAGCGTGCTGGGTGCCTTGCATGCAAGCGCTGCCGTGAAGGCCGCACTGGCCGGAAAAATCCACTAGATGAAGAAAGATCCCATGAAAATCAACGAAGGCTTTCTCGCGCAATTGCGCGAAGCAACGAAGCTGCTGCAATCGGAAGGTCCGATGGCAGCCACTGCGGCGATACAGCGTGCCCTGCACGAAACGACGGACACGGACGACACTAGTGCAATGCACGACGCGCAGCCGCAGATGCCGGACCTGAAGGATCTCTTGCAGCGAACGATGGGCGGCGCTTTCCCGACCGGCGGTGAGCCCGCTGCAAAGACACAGGCCGGCGCGCGCAAGAAGTGGAAGCAAGCGTTTGCACACATGAACTTGGACGACGTGATCGACGTCGAGGTGCATGAGCCAGCGCATGACGCGGCAACGGGTGGGCGTTTTGTCTCGGCGTCGTGCAGCACGCATGCCGGCACACGCGCCTACAAGCTCTACATCCCCAGCAGCTACAAGGATGAACCTCTGCCGCTAGTGGTGATGCTGCATGGCTGCACGCAGAACCCGGATGATTTCGCCGCTGGCACCGGCATGAACCGCCTCGCGGAGGAATTCAATTGCCTGGTGGCCTACCCCGAGCAGAACCGCTCGGCCAACGCGAACCAGTGCTGGAACTGGTTCGAGCCTGGGCACCAGCAACGCGAACGCGGCGAGCCGGCGATCCTGGCGCAGATCACGCGCCAGATCGCGCAGCAGTACAAGGTGGATGCGAACCGCGTTTATGCCGCCGGCTTGTCCGCGGGCGGTGCGATGGCGGCGGTGCTGGCGGCGACCTACCCGGATCTCTTTGCTGCGGTCGGCATCCATTCCGGCCTGCCCTACGGCATTGCGCGCGACGTGCCTTCCGCATTCGCGGCGATGAAGCGCGGCAAGTCGAAATCGGCGTCCTTTCGCGCCAAGGTCGGCAAGCCCTCAGCGCTGCGTAACACCGTTCCGGCGATCGTCTTCCACGGCGACCGCGATGCGACCGTGCATCTGGAAAATGCGGATCAAGCGCTGGCGCAATGCGTGCCGGCCAGCGCCAACGGGAAGTCGCAGTCGACGGTACAGAAGGGCAGCGTGCCGAACGGGCGCAGCTATACGCGCACCGTTGTGCACGACGAAGCCGGCCGCGTGATCGGCGAGAAGTGGGTCGTTCATGGTGCCGGCCATGCCTGGGCCGGTGGCAATGCGAACGGCAGCTACACCGATCCGCGCGGACCCTCGGCTGCACGCGAAATGCTGCGCTTTTTCGGGGAGCACAGGCTGCAGGGCAAGGCGTAGGCGATGCGGTGCAGGCGGCTGGCGGACGTGAGCGCTGGCCGGGCGTGAACTGGCCTCAGGTCGCGCCGCCAGCCGCCGGACGCAGCGAGACGTCGCCCGCCATCACGGCTATTTTTCCCTGCGCGGTGTCGAGCTGGAAGCGTCCACTGTCATCGATGCCGGCCGCGATGCCTTCGTGGCGCACCTGCCCGGCGTCGAGTATGCGCACGGCCTGCCCGCGGTAGGCATCGAGCGCGTTCCAACGCGTAACGAAAGCGGCGAGGCCTTCATGCTCGAAGCGCACCAGGGTTTCGGCCAGGCTGCTGATCAACGTGGCGTACAGCATGTCCCGGTCCAGATCGGCCAGCAAGGCAATGCCGGTAGCGGGCGAGCCGATCTGCGCCAGCATCGCGTCGTCCAGCCGCAGGTTGACGCCGACGCCGATCACGGCCCAGCTGGCGGGATACGGCTCTTGCTGCGCACGTGCGCTTTCGATCAAGACGCCGGCCAGCTTCTTGCCGTTGTAGAGCACATCGTTCGGCCACTTCAATGCGACTTCGATCTGGAACACAGCCAAGGCTTCTGCCAAGGCTACGCCGACGGCCAGCGGCAAGCCGAGCAAGGCTTGCAACGGACGCTGGAATTTCCATGCAAGCGAAAAGGTCAGCGACTGGCCGGGCAGCGAATGCCAGGTGCGCCCGGCGCGCCCGCGCCCGGCGGTTTGCGTTTTCGCAATCAGCAGCACCGGACCGGACAGGCGCGGCAAGGCGGCCAGCACATCGGCATTGGTAGAGCCGGTCTCTTCGACGACCTGGACTTCGATGCTCCGGGCCGCGGGGCGCAATAGCGCGGCGATGCGCGCAGAAGACGGGGATTCGGACATGGCGCGCATTGTAGCGGTCGCTCCCCTGCCGCCGCCGCGCCTTGCGCTCACGTAACCTTCCTTGCGGCAGCGCACGCGACACCTCGGCATCGCCCTTAAACTCGCGGGATGTCCAGCGAAAACCCCACCATCGAGGTCGAACCCGGCGCGCCCTACACGGTGCGGCTGCGCGGCCCATGGCATGTGCTGGGGCTGGCGCAGCCGGGCGTGATGGGGGCGCTGCGCAAACGCCTGCGCAAGATGCCGCCGGTGGCGATGTGGGATCTGACCGAGGTCAGCCGGCTGGACCACATCGGTGCGCAATTGCTGTGGTCGTCCTGGGGCCGCGAACGTCCGCGCAGCCTGCGCCTGACGCCCGAACAGGAAGGCGTGTTCGAGCGCGTGACCTCGGTAACCACGCGCGCGCTACCCCCGCCTCCGGCCGCGCCCTCGCCGCTCGGCCGTGCGCTCGAGACAGTGCGCAACGTCAGCGGGCACGGGCACGACTTCGTCGCGCTGATCGGCCAACTGGTGCTCGACCTGGCGCGCTTTGCCGCACAGCCCTGGCGCGGCCCGTGGCGCGAAATTTCCGCGAACATCTATCACATCGGGTTCCAGGCGCTGGGCATCACGGCGCTGGTCGGTTTCCTGATCGGGGTCGTCCTGTCCTACCTGTCGGCCCAGCAGTTGGCGACCTATGGCGCCGATGTCTACCTGGTCGATCTGCTCGGCATGAGCGTGGTACGCGAACTCGGCCCCTTGCTGGCAGCAATCCTCGTGGCCGGGCGCTCGGGTTCGGCGATCACCGCCCAGCTCGGCGTGATGCGCGTGACCGAGGAACTCGATGCAATGCTGGTGATGGGCATGCCGCACGGCTTTCGCCTGATCATGCCGCGCGTAATCGCGCTGGCCGTGGCCATGCCATTGCTGGTGATCTGGACCGACGCGATGGCGCTGTTGGGCGGCATGAGCGCGGCGCTATTGAAGATCGGCCTGACCTTTTCCTATTTCCTGCACGAGTTTCCGGATGCGGTGCCGATTGCCAACTACTGGATCGGCCTCGGCAAGGGCGTGGTGTTCGGCATCCTGATCGCGCTAGTGGCCTGCCACTTCGGCTTGCGCATCGAGGCCAATACCGAAAGTCTGGGCCACGGCACCACGCTGTCGGTGGTAACCGCGATCACGGCGGTGATCCTGGCCGACGCGGTGTTCGCGATCCTGTTCAGCGACGTGGGGTTCTACGGATGAGCGTCGCGGCTTCGGTGATCGAGATCAGCAAGCTGCACACGCAGTTCGGCGACCATGTCGTGCATCGCGATCTCGATCTCGCCGTGCAGGCCGGGGAAATCCTGTCGCTGGTCGGCGGCTCGGGTTCGGGCAAGACTACGCTGCTGCGCCACATGCTGGGCTTGACGCGCCCCAACAGCGGCAGCGTGCGTGTGTTCGGCCAGGATCTGGCGCACGTGGACCGCAAGCGTCTGCAGCAGTTGCGCGCGCGCTGGGGCATGCTGTTCCAGCACGGCGCGCTGTTCTCGGCGCTGACGGCGTTCGACAACGTGGCGCTGCCGATGCGCGAGCTGCATGGGCTGCCGGAGGAATTGGTTCGCGAGGCGGCACTGCTGAAGCTGGAGATGGTCGGCATTTCCGCCAGCGATGCCATGAAGATGCCGGCCGACCTGTCCGGCGGCATGGTCAAGCGCGTGGCATTGGCGCGCGCACTGGCGCTGGAGCCGGACCTGCTGTTTCTCGACGAACCCACCGCCGGGCTCGACCCGGCGCGCTCGGACAGCTTCGTCGCGCTGATCCGCGCGCTGCACCGGCAACTGAAACTGACCGTGGTGATGGTCACGCACGACCTCGACACGCTGCTGGCGCTGTCGACCCGCATCGCCGTACTGGCCGACAAGCGCGTGATCGTGTGCGACACGCCGGAGCGCGTTATGGCCGTCGACCACCCCTTCATCAAGGAGTTTTTCCTGGGCGAACGCGGACAGCGCGCGCTCGCTGCTCTGCATGATGAGCAACAAGGAGTCTGAACATGGAAAACAAATCGCACGCCTTGCTCGCCGGGCTGTTTACGATCGTGCTCTTGATCGCGGCCATCGGCATTGCGATGTGGCTCAA
>DATBUE010000421.1:0-2091 GCA_036516375.1 Noviherbaspirillum sp.
TTGTAGGTGATTGCGGCAGCGTGCTGCCGCTGTCGTCATCTCGCAGGAACAGATTTCGCGATGAGTCGTGAAGGGGCTTTTGAGCTCTGCCTGGAATGAGCGCGATGCTCGTGTCAGGCGGCCAGTACGCGACGCAACCAGGCGCCGATATCCGCGATCTCCTCCGCGCACAGCGAGTGTCCCATCATGTATTCATGCCACTCGACTACGAATCCATGTGCACGCAGGATGTCGCGTGACTTCTCCGCACGGTCGAACGGCACCACGGGATCGATGCGGCCATGCGCAAGGAAAAGCGGCGTAGCGAGATTGGCTGCATGGTGCTCGGTGCCCAGCGTCGTGTGCAAGGGCAGATAGCCGGACAGTCCCAACAATCCGGCCAGCCTTTCCGGATGGCGCAGTCCGGTCTGCAACGTCATCGCACAGCCTTGCGAAAACCCTGCGAGAACAATGCGTGATGCCGGTATCCCGCGCGCCTTTTCACGCGCGATCAATGTTTCGACCTGGCCCTGCGATTTGCGCAGCCCCGCCTCGTCTTCACGATGTGCAAGATCGAGCCCGAGGATGTCGTACCACGCGCGCATTACGTAGCCGTTATTGATCGTCACCGGCATGGTCGGGGCATGCGGGAACACGAAACGAATGGGCGGACAGCCGCTCAGGTCGAGCTCGGGAACCAGCGGAACGAAATCGCTGCCGTCGGCCCCAAGACCGTGCAGCCAGATGACCGCGGCCTGCGGATGCGGCGCGGTTTCGATTTCAATCGCATCAAGAAGATTCTGAGTCATGAGGCTTGCTGCTGCGGGCGGATTGCGGACTTCGGGCGGAAGGCCTTGCATACGGCTTCGTTGGTTTCGACGTAGGGGCTGCCGATCAGGTCGAGGCAGTAGGGTACGGCCGCGAAGATGCCCGGCACCTGTTGGATGCCCTGCGTATCCTTGAGTCCCTCCAGCGTTTCACGTATTGATTTGGGTTGACCCGGCAGGTTCATGATCAGCGCTGCATGGTCGTCTATCTCGCGGATAACGGCCACCTGCCGCGACAGGATCGCCGTCGGCACGAACTTCAGGCTGATCTGGCGCATCTGCTCGCCGAAGCCGGGCATCTCGCGCGTGGCAACGGCCAGCGTTGCTTCCGGGGTCACGTCGCGCCGCGCTGGCCCCGTGCCGCCTGTCGTCAAGACGAGATGGCAGCGCTTTATGTCGATCAGTTCGACCAGCGTTTGTTCGATTACGGCGCGCTCGTCCGGAATCAGGCGCGTCTCGACGCGCCAGGGAGAAACGAGCGCACTGCCGAGCCACTCGCGCAGCGCCGGAATGCCCTTGTCTTCATACACACCTTCGGCGGCCCGGTCGGAAATCGACACCAAGCCGATCAGCAATTCATTCGTCGCCTGCGTCATCTTCCTCGTCCTGCTTGTCGGTGGCCGAATCGATTTGCAATTGCTTGAGAGCCTGGAACAGTTCGCGGTATGCCTTCGGCGGTTTGTTCTCTGCCTGCTCCTTGCGCGCATTGCGAATCAGGGTGCGCAGTTGCTGCACGTCCCCGTGCGGACAGCGTTCCATCAGTGCGGTCAAGGCCTTGTCGTCGGCCAGCAGTTTCTCGCGCTGCTTCTCCAGTGCGTGCAGTGCAGCGGTTTCTGCCTTCGAGGCGCCCTTCCAGCTATCAAGCATCCTGCGGATGGCGTCGACTTCCTCCTCCTCTAGCGAGCGCATCTTGCGCCCGACGAACTGCATCTGGCGGCGACGGCCTTCGTGGTCGCGGATCTTCTGGCATTCGAGAATCGCATCGCGCACATCTTCCGGCATCGGTACGCGCTTGACGCGGTCGCGGGGCTGCTCGACCAGTTCCTGGCCGAGATCCTGCAGTGCGGTCATCTCGCGTTTCAACTGTGACTTGGAAGGGCGGTCGTACTGCTGTTCGAATTCACTGGACTGGAATCCGCAGGAGCCGCGGTTGGGATTGGGCATGGCTTGAGCTTGAGGAAGACGAGGCCAGCAGGAGGTGCCGGGCCGGGAAAAGAACCGCTGCTATGATAACCGCTTTGATTCGACCTGAAGCGGCGGCCATGAGCAAAGCGGTATTCACGCA
>DATBUE010000422.1:0-9457 GCA_036516375.1 Noviherbaspirillum sp.
CGCCCTTCTTGCAAACCTGAAATCACAAGCTGTAACACGCCTGAAAAATGATCGCTCTTTCCACCTTGCATTATCAGCAAACGATAGCGCAACTGGTTAGGGCCAACTTGATCAATCTTCAAGCGGCGGATTGCAACTCCGCTGGGGCCGGTCGCGTTGGGCAGCAGGCTATCGAAGAAGGACAGGTCTTCCTTCAGGCGCGCGTTCTCCGCCTCCAGCTGCTTGACTTGCGCAGCCAACTGCCGTTGCGCTGCACGCTCGATCGTAAGTTCACTTTCGGCCGAGTTCGCCATCGCGGAAAGCACATTACGCTCGGCAGCGAGGACTTGGACTTGGCCCTGGTATTCGACCAGCTTGCGCCGAGCGTCCTCGATATCCAACCCCGAGAACGCCCTGCTTTGCTGATAAATCCATATGCCAATGCCAGCACTGGCCCCAGCAAGAAGTGCGACCAGGCATAACTTGGTCGGCCAGGATAGCGGCGTAGCTACGGTCACCCGCGAGGAGCTGGCTGCCCGGAGGCGGCGTCGTTTGAGTTTTACGGAACCCCCGCGAAAGACATTCAAGGACATGCACGACGTATTGAACTAGGGCAATACCGGAATTTGCATCAATCCCGCCGATTCTTCAAGCCCGAACAGGATGTTCATGCATTGCACTCCCTGCCCTGCGGCGCCCTTGACCAAGTTGTCCTCCACAACCAGGATCACGAGTAAATCCTCCCCTTCGGGGCGATGCACGGCAATACGCAGCTTGTTGGAGGCCCGCACCGAGCGCGTTTCAGGGTGACTTCCCGGCGGCATGACATCCACAAAAATCTCGTTACGGAAGTGGTCCTCATACAACGCCTGGAAGTCGATCCCACGCGCTTCGGGCAGGATCGTCGCATACAAGGTGGAGTGAATGCCTCGAATCATCGGCACGAGATGAGGCACAAAAGTCAGTCCCACTTCGCGTCCGGAAATCGCCTGCAGGCCCTGCCGGGTCTCCGGCAGGTGACGATGGCCTTTCACACCATAGGCCTTGAAGTTGTCGGCAGCTTCAGCCATCAAGGCATGCACTTCGGCCTTGCGCCCCGCTCCCGATACGCCCGATTTGCAATCCGCGATCAAGGCTCTCTCGTTGACCACCGGAGTGGCCTGCGCAAGCAGGGGCGCAAAGCCGAGCTGCATGGAAGTCGGGTAGCAACCTGGCAGACCAATGACCCGTGCCTTCTGGATTGCCGCCCGATTCACTTCCGGCAACCCATATACCGCCTCTTCCAGAATATCGGGGCAGGCGTGCGCCATGCCGTACCATTTTTCGAATTCAGCCACATCCTTGAGCCGGAAATCCGCGGCAAGATCGATGATCTTCACGCCGGCAGCCAGCAGTTCGCGCGCCTGCGCCATAGCGACGCCGTGCGGCGTTGCGAAGAAGACGACATCGCAGGCATTGAGATCGGCCTTATCGGGCGAGGAAAAGGCCAGCGAAACGTGTCCACGCAGGGAGGGATACATGTCGGCCACAGGCAGGCCGTCTTCCTTGCGCGAGGTAATAGCCTTCAGTTCCACATGCGGATGGGCCGCCAGCAAACGCAGCAGCTCAACTCCCGTATATCCAGTGCCTCCGACGATACCCACCTTGATCATGCCAACCCCCTGCCAGTTGAATGGATGACGGACCCGAACGGCCCGAACCGCAAAGCCAAAAGAAAAAGCCGCCTGGCGCGAACCAAGCGGCTTCGATGTACCGAAACGCGTCGATTAGCGCTTGGAGAACTGCTTGGCGCGACGTGCCTTGCGCAGACCAACCTTCTTGCGTTCGACTTCACGTGCATCACGTGTGACGAAACCAGCCTTGGCCAGATCCGGCTTCAAGCCTGCATCGTAGTCGATCAATGCACGGGTAATGCCGTGGCGAACAGCACCGGCCTGGCCCGACTCGCCACCACCGTGGACGTTGACCATGATGTCAAAACGCTCGACGTTGCCCGTCAGCTCCAAGGGCTGACGAATCACCATCAGACCCGTTTCGCGCGAAAAGTATTCCGCAGCGGGCTTGCCGTTGACGACGATATTGCCGCTGCCGGCCTTGATGAAAACACGCGCCACTGCACTCTTGCGGCGGCCGGTTCCATAGTTGTAGTTACCGATCATGTCCGCTCCTTAGATTTCGAGTGCCTTGGGTTGCTGGGCAGCGTGCGGGTGCGAGCCTTCCGCATACACCTTCAGCTTCTTGATCATGGCATAGCCGAGGGGCCCCTTGGGGAGCATGCCCTTGACTGCCTTTTCCAGCGCGCGGCCCGGGAAACGCTGCTGCATCTTCTGGAAGTTGGTTTCGTAGATACCGCCCGGATAGGTCGAGTGACGGTAATACTTCTTGTCCAGTTCCTTGTTGCCGGTGACGCGCAGCTTGCCTGCATTGATGACGACGATGAAGTCGCCGGTATCGACGTGCGGAGTGAACTCGGGCTTGTGCTTGCCGCGCAGTCGGCGTGCCACTTCGCTGGCGACACGACCGAGGACTTTGTCCGTTGCGTCAATCACGAACCACTCGCGCTGAACCTCATGGGGCTTCGCGGAAAAGGTCTTCATGATATGTCCTGTTGATGAAGTAAATCGCTCAAATCTGGCGGTTCGGCAGGCGATCCCGGCCGACACGACCTTGTAGTCTTTTCCTGAGCGAACGGAAAGCCGGAAAGTATAGCCTTTTCAAAGAATTGACGTCAAACACCGAAAAAAAGCCCGAAGCAGCAAGGGCTTCAGGCTAAATCCACTCCAAAGGAGGGTGGAGGAGACAAAAGGCAAGCCAGATTTCTCTGGCGTCACGACGATTGTAGTCAACGTCATTGTGCAGTGCAAGAAAAACCATGGCGATGCACCCGCCCACCCTGATTTGAAGTGCATGGGTCCGCCTACGCCACGGATACAATTACGCACTTTGATTGTCGAGGACTGAAATGGAATGCACGGTACGCTGGGCTGGAACGCCGGGAATGAGCTTCATGGCCGAAACCGGGTCCGGACACACGGTAGTCATGGACGGTGCCCCTGATGGTGGCGGGCGCGATCTGGCGCCACGTCCCATGGAACTTCTACTTGCAGGAACGGGAGGATGTACTGCTTATGACGTAGTCCTCATTCTGCGCAAGAGCCAGCAGGACGTACGCGGATGCGATGTCACCCTGAAAGCGGAGCGTGCAGACAAGGAGCCCAAGGTCTTCACCAAGATTCACTTCCACTTCGTCGTGCGCGGACGCGGGCTGAAGCCGAATGTGGTGGAAAGAGCCATCAAGCTGTCGCACGAAAAGTATTGCTCGGCTTCCATCATGCTGGAAAAGACCGCCGAAATGACGCACTCGTTCGAAATCGTCGACGACTTGCAGGCCTGAGCGCCGGCACCACAGCTTGCGCGACTATATATAGTAGGCAGTCGCCGTCATGACCTTGGCCATGCCGCGCATGGCAACACGTACTGCTGCCGGAAGTTCTTTCGCGCCCATCTCCCGCGCCTGCAAGCCGTGTGCGATCTCATCCAGACGCATCTGGTCCACAATCGCGCGCGATTTGGCGTCCTGAGCAGGCAAGTGGTCCAGGTGTCCGGCGAGATGCGTCTCGACCTGGCGCTCGGTCTCCATTACGAAGCCCAGACTTACATGATCGCCGGCGCGGGCGGCGATCGCGCCGATTGCGAAGGCACCGGCGTACCAAAGCGGATTCAACAGACTGGTATGCGACCCGAGCTCCCCCACGCGCTGCGCCGTCCAGGCCAAGTGATCCTCCTCTTCCCGCCCGGCCTGCGCGAACTGTTGGCGTACCGCCTCACTGCGCGCGAACCGTCCTTGCGCCTCATACAGCGCCTGGGCACAAACTTCCCCAACATGATTGACGCGCATGAGCCCTGCGCTGTGACGACGCTCGCCTGCATCCATGGCCTCGTCCGCAACCTTGGCGGCCGGATTCGGCCTACCGGCAAACGCCACGCCCGCAACCGTTCGTAGCATTTTGTCGGCAGCCGCAATCAGTCCATCCACCTTGTTCATTCCAATCTCTCGCCTCTCACCAGGGCCGATTTGTCGCATATCCGCAACAAAATGGCGCCCAAATTAACAATCAGACCAAAATCCTTTTGCCCCGCTCCCCGATCTTTGCTGAAATAGCCTCCAGCTTCTTGGCCGGCCTCGC
The DNA here is from genome assembly GCA_036516375.1 of Noviherbaspirillum sp. Classification (GTDB taxonomy): domain Bacteria; phylum Pseudomonadota; class Gammaproteobacteria; order Burkholderiales; family Burkholderiaceae_D; genus Noviherbaspirillum. The sequence goes on from DATBUE010000422.1 coordinate 4,167, forward strand.
TGGTCTGGAAGTGCGGCAGGGACGTGTCCACTAGTGGCCTTGCTGCCAAAACAGAGAAATATAGTAGCGTCTCAAACTTTTGGAGATTACTTTAATGAAAAAATCGCTTCTCGCACTGGCCGTTCTGGGTGCATTCGCAGGTGCAGCACAAGCACAAACCGGCATCACCATCCGTGGTTTGATCGATCTGGGCTATCAAAACCTGGATGTAGATTCTGCACTCGTTGGCGGCGCAGTAGCTGATACTCAAGGTATCGCCCGTAACGGTTCCGCCACTTCGACCCTCGTCTTCGAAGGCACGGAAGATCTGGGCGGCGGCCTGAAGGCCGGCTTCTTCCTCGCAACCGATTTTGTAGCTGGCAACACCGGTTCGGCTTTCCTGAACAGCCAGAACTACCTGAGCTTGGGTGGCGGTTTCGGTGAAGTTAAGTTGGGTAACATCAACTCCCAAATTATGGCTGCAGCTACCACGGCCCAACCCTTCGGCACCGCAATCGGCGGCGGCTACAGCGGCACGTTCAGCCGCTTGGACGGTATAGACGTGAGCGGCAACCCCGGCAGCACTGCTCCGACCATTGCCGGTGCACGCGTCATCCGTACTGGTAATTCCCTGTACTACACAACGCCCAACTTCTCCGGCTTTACCGCAACTGCTGGCATCTCCTTCGAGAACGACGAAACCGCTGATTCCGACACCGCCGGCGCGCGTGAATTCGCTGTTTCCTACAAGGCAAACGGCCTGAACGCCGTCTTGGCATACTACAAGACCACAACCGGCGCTTTCCCGTATGTTGTTGGTACTGGTGCTACTGCGACTACCATCCTGCCCGCTAACTCGGACGTCGAACAAGTTGCTCTGGGCGCGAACTACCAGTTTGGCCCAGCCACCATCTATGCTGGCTACACGGCATCTGATGCAGGTGGCGGTGCACGTGGTCTCCTCGACACCGTGTCTTATAACATCGCAGGCAAGTACGCTGTAACTCCGGCTTTGGCTGTGATGGCTAACTTCGTTCGCGTCAACGACAAGCTAGCTGCAAACGAAGATCGTAACCTGTTCGGTCTGGGTGCAGACTACAGCCTGAGCAAGCGCACCACGGCATATGTGCGCTACGAAAACGGCGAAGCTGACAAGTCCATCGCAAACACGGACTTCAGCCAGTACGCAATCGGCGTGCGCCACACGTTCTAATTCCTGCTGCCCTCGGGCAGTGGAAGCAAGAACAAAGAAGCCACCTTCGGGTGGCTTTTTTTATTCCTGCGAAATGCGAGCAAGTGAAGTGTTTTACTTGCTCGCCTGCGCTTCTAAACGAATTTCCACTTCACTTGTTCTCCCGCGCCCAGCGGAATGATCTGCGTCTCGCCGAATGAAAGCTCGGTGGGTATACTCCAGTCCGAGCGTTGCAAAGTGACCTGCTCCTGGTTAGATGGAAGGCCATAGAACAAAGGGCCGCCAAGGCTCGCAAAGCCTTCCAGCTTGTCCAGCGCGTTCGCCTCGTCGAAGGCCTGAGCATACAACTCCATCGCGTGCAAGGCGGTATAGCACCCAGCGCAGCCGCAGGCGTGTTCCTTAGCGCCTTTCGCGTGGGGTGCAGAATCGGTGCCAAGGAAGAACTTGGAGCTGCCTGCGGTCGCGGCTTTCAGCAGGGCCTGGCGGTGCTCCTCCCGCTTCAAGACCGGCAGGCAGTAGTAATGCGGCCTGATTCCGCCGCGGAAAATCTCGTTGCGGTTGTAGAGCAGATGGTGGGCGGTGATCGTTGCCCCGATCGGGCCGCTTGCCTCCGCCACGTACTGCGCCGCATCCTTGGTCGTGATGTGCTCGAACACGACTTTCAACTGAGGCAGGTCGCGGCGTAGCGGCTCTAGCACGCGGTCGATGAAGACGGCTTCGCGGTCGAAGATGTCGATTTCGGAATCAGTTACTTCTCCATGCACCAGGAGCGGCATGCCGACTTCCTGCATCACTTCCAGCGTCTTGCGGCACTTCTCTATTGAGGTGACGCCCGCGTCCGAATTGGTGGTCGCGCCGGCGGGATAGAGCTTCACGCCGTGGATGAAGCTGCTTTCCTTTGCGCGCCGGATCTCGTCCGGAGGCGTGTTGTCGGTCAGGTAAAGCGTCATCAAGGGTTCGAACCGCATATCTTCCGGTAGTGCCGCGAGAATGCGGTCGCGGTAGGCGAGCGCCTGTTCGGTGGTGACGACCGGTGGTTTCAGGTTCGGCATGACAATCGCGCGCGCGAACTGGCGTGCGCTGTGCGGCAGCACGCTGGCCATTGCCGCGCCATCGCGCAGGTGCAGGTGCCAGTCGTCGGGGCGAATGATGGTCAGGCTGTCGAGGGGCTGGGCGGGGGATGAAGATTGCATGGCGGTCTTTCGAAGGAAGGCGGGTATTTTACAGGCGGCCCTGCTGGTGACGCGGCTCGAAAAGCTATGCGCGCAGCAGGTCGGAATCCGGCGTATCGCCGCCCTCCTCCGGCGAACCCAGCAACTCTTGCCGTGCCTGTTGTCGAGCCCACATCTGGGCGTACAGGCCGTCCGCGACGAGCAGTTGCGCGTGCGTGCCGCGCTCGACGATGCGGCCGTGGTCGAGTACCAGGATCTGGTGGGCGTCGGCAATCGTGGAGAGGCGATGCGCGATGACCAGTGTCGTGCGTTCGCGTGCGATTTCTTTCAACTGCGCCTGGATCGCCTGTTCGGCGCGCGAATCCAGCGCCGAGGTCGCCTCGTCGAAGATCAGGATGGCCGGATTCTTGAGCAGGGTGCGGGCGATGGCCACGCGTTGCTTTTCGCCGCCTGACAGCTTCAGGCCGCGCTCGCCGACCGTCGTTTCATACCCGTCCGGCAGGCTTTCGATGAAATCGTGGATGTAGGCGGCTTTCGCGGCGGCGACGATCTCGTCCTTACTCGCGTTCGGCTTGCCGTAGGCGATGTTGTAGGCAATCGTGTCGTTGAACAGCACGGTGTCCTGCGGGACGATGCCGATGGCGCGGCGCAATGAAGTTTGGGTGACATCGCGCAGGTCTTGGCCGTCGATGGCGATGCTGCCGCTGTTGACGTCGTAAAAGCGAAACAGCAGGCGCGACAGCGTGGACTTGCCGGAGCCGCTGTGCCCGACCACGGCGGTGGTGGTGCCGGCGGGGATCGTGAAATCAACGTCGAACAGGATCTGGCGCTTGGCTTCGTAGCTGAAGTCGACATGCGTGAAGCGCACCTCGCCGCCGCGTATCTGCAGCGGCCTGGCCTGCGGCGCGTCGGCCACTTCGCGGTGCTGCTCCAGCAGGCCGAACAGGCGCTCCATGTCGGCCAGGCTCTGCTTGATCTCGCGGTAGATCACGCCGAGGAAGTTGAGCGGAATGTAGAGCTGGATCATGAAGGCGTTGACCAGCACCAGGTCACCCAGGCTCATCGTGCCGGCAATCACGCCGGCGGTGGCACGCCACAGGATCAGCGTGACGGCGACGGCGATGATCAGGGCTTGGCCGCTGTTGAGCAGCGACAGCGAAGTCTGTGATCTCACCGCCGCCGTTTCCCAGGTCTGCATGCTCTGGTCGTAGCGGCGCGCTTCGTAATCCTCGTTGCCGAAATACTTCACCGTTTCATAGTTGAGCAGCGAATCGATGGCGCGGATATTGGCCTTGGAATCGAGCTCGTTCATCGTGCGCCTGAAGTGCGTGCGCCATTCGGTGACGATCACGGTGTAGGCGATGTAGATCACCAGTGCGCAGGTGGTGATGCCGGCAAACCAGATGTCGTAGTTGAACAGGAGATAGCCGATCACCAGAGAGATTTCGACCAGGGTCGGGAGGATGCTGTAGAGCGTGTAGGACACCAGCGAGGAAATGCCGCGCGAGCCGCGTTCGATGTCGCGCGTCATGCCGCCGGTCTGGCGATTCAGGTGGAAGCGCAGCGACAGGCTGTGCAGGTGGCGAAATACTTTCAGCGCAATCGTGCGCACCGCGCTCTGGGTCACCTTGGCGAACACGAATTCGCGCAGTTCCGTAAACACTGTCGTGCTCAGCCGCAGCAGACCGTAGGCGATCAGCAGTCCGACAGGCAACACCAGCAAGGCGCGCGGATCGGCCGGATCGATGGTCAGGCTGTCGACTAGTTTCTTCAGGATCAGCGGCACGCCGACGTTGGCGACCTTGGCGCCGATCAGGAAGCCCAGCGCGAGCAGCACGCGCCATTTGTATTGCCACAAGTAGGGGAACAGGGTTTTCAACGCGGCCCAGTCGTTGCGCGTGCCCTGGTTGGCCGGGGCTTCGGGATAAGAGGAAGAGGAAGTGCGTCGCATGAGAAACAATCGGATCGGCTATGCTTGCCGATTGTAGACGAGGGGCTTGTTTTCCCTCGGCGCCTTTCATTCCGGGACCTCGCATGACCACGCCGCACCACACTTGCCTGCCTGAAGGAAAAACGCCGCAACTGCGCGTGATGCCGATGCCCGCGGATGCCAACATGCATGGCGACGTGTTCGGAGGCTGGATCATGGCGCAGGTCGATATCGCCGGCTCGCTGCCGGCCGTGCGGCGCGCCAATGGCCGCGTGGCCACTGTGGCGGTGAATTCCTTTGTCTTCAAACAGCCGGTGTTCGTCGGCGACCTGCTGTCCTTCTATGCCGATATCGTGCGCGTGGGCACGAGCTCGATCACTGTGAATGTCGAGGTCTATGCCGAGCGCAGCAGCCTGCAGGCCGAGACCGTGAAGGTGACGGAGGCGACGCTGACCTATGTGGCCACCGGCGAGGATCGCAAGCCGCGCCCGCTGCCGAAGCTCGATCAAGAGTAAGCCCCTCGCCCTCACATGAACGACCTCTCCCTGCTCACCGAACTGCAACTGCGCTTTCGCGACGAGCGTGACTGGAAGCAGTTCCACACGCTCAAGAACCTGATCGTCTCGCTGAACCTGGAAGCGGCCGAGTTGCTGGAGCTGACGCAATGGCAGACCGATGCGCAACTGGAGGCACGCAAGGATGACCCGTCGCTGCGCCAGCCGTTGGCCGACGAATGCGCCGACGTGCTGCTGTACCTGGTGCTGGTGGCCGAGGCGGGCGGCATCGACCTGATGCAGGCTGCGCGGGAGAAGATCGAAAAGAACGCACGCAAGTATCCGGCCGCGCTCGTGGCCGGCAAAGCCGGCGCACCTCCGGAACCGTCTATATAAGGACACGCAAGCCGTGGCTTGCACGCCACGCGCGCCGACACTACGCGGTGCGGCCCTCCCTGCGCGAACGTTGCACTGTTACTATCAAATCCGGCCAAAAAATATAACGACGTTGCGGGGAGGACTAT
>DATBUE010000423.1:0-3256 GCA_036516375.1 Noviherbaspirillum sp.
CTGTTCCGTAGCAGCATTGGCAAGGTCGCCCCCTTGCCGTCGTCAGGCCGTGCCGCGCAGGATGCGCCGCGTCCGGCACCGATCGCGCGCCAGCACCTCGCCGACGAGCAAGCCGCGCTGGCCGAATCGCTGTCCGACGAATTCACGATCGACACCCTGCTCGATACTGACGAAGCGCTCAGCTACGCGCGCCCCGGCATCGGGGGCGACGTGCTGCGCAGGCTGCGGCGCGGGCACTGGGTGATCCAGGGACAACTGGACCTGCATGGCATGCGGCGCGACGAGGCGCGCGAAGCCTTGGCCGAATACCTGCGCCAAGCCGTCAAGCGCGGGCTGCGCTGCGTGCGCATCATTCACGGCAAGGGGCTGGGTTCGGTCAACCGCGAACCAGTCCTGAAGAACAAGGTGCGCAACTGGCTGGTGCAGAAGGAAGAAGTGATCGCCTTCTGTCAAGCGCGCGCCGATGAAGGCGGCGCCGGCGCCTTGGTCGTGCTGCTCAAGGCCTAGATTTGACGCCGGGCAGTCCTCTCGACAAAGAAGGACGGTTGGGCGCGAAGCCGCCATGGCATGGCTGGCGCTATCATCGCTCGCAAACCGTCGCCCTGGCCGCATGACCCTCATCAAGATCATCGAAATCCTCGCCATCCTGGTCGGCGCCTTCTCCGGCTTCGTGGAGGCGCGCACCAAAAAGATGGACGTGGTCGGCGTGTTCACGGTGGCCTTCATCACCGCTTTTGGCGGCGGCACCCTGCGCGACATCCTGCTCGACAAGCGTCCGCTGTTCTGGGTCGAGCATCAGGAATACGCGATCCTGACTTTCGTGCTGGCACTGGTAGCTGCCCCCTTGGTGAGCACGCTGCGCAAGATCGTGTCCGAACGCCTGATCGTGATCGCCGATGCGCTCGGGCTCGGGCTGTTCTCGATCGCGGGCGTGTCGCAGGCGCTGGCGGCCGGCATGCCGCTCTTCATCGCATCGATGATGGGTGTGATCACCGGGATTTTCGGCGGCGTGTTGCGCGACATCGTCTGCAATGAAATCCCGATGGTGCTGCGTGACGGCCGGCCCTATGCCATCTGCTCGTTTGCCGGTTGCTGGGTCTATCTGGCCATGCACGAGAGCGGCATGGCGCCTGGACTCTCGCTGTGGACAGGCGTGCTCACGGTCTTCGGGCTGCGCCTGATCACCTGGCTGAAGGACGTGCGGGTGCGGTAGTCATGCAGGCACGTCCGTCCGACACTCACACTGCGTCGGCGCCGGTCTCGCCGGTACGAATGCGGATCACCTGCTCCACATTGCGCACGAAGATCTTGCCGTCGCCGATCTTGCCGGTGCGTGCGGCCTTGATGATGGCGTCCACTGCGGCCTCCACCACGCCATCGTCGACCACAGCCTCGATCTTCACCTTGGGCAGGAAATCGACCACGTATTCGGCGCCGCGGTAGAGCTCGGTATGCCCTTTCTGACGGCCGAAGCCCTTGACTTCGGTGACGGTCAGGCCGGTCACGCCGATCTCGCCCAGGGCTTCGCGCACTTCGTCGAGCTTGAACGGCTTGATGATCGCGGTAATGAGTTTCATGGTTTTCCCCTGTCTGAAAAGTTATTCACGGAACTTGGAAGTGATCGGATGGCGCCAATCGCGGCCAAACGCGCGGTGCGTGACGCGCACGCCGATCGGCGCCTGGCGCCGCTTGTACTCGTTGATCTTGATGAGGCGCGTGACGCGCTCGACATCTTCCTTGCGATAGCCGGCCGCCAGAATGTCGGCAATGCTCTTGTCCTCTTCCATGTACATCTGCATGATCGCGTCTAGCACTTCGTAGGGCGGAAGCGAGTCCTGGTCGGTCTGGTCCGGCCGCAGTTCGGCCGAGGGCGGTCGCGTCAGGATGCGCTCGGGGATCACGTCGGAAAGCGTATTGCGGTAACTGCACAGGCGGTAGACGAAAGTCTTCGCAATATCCTTGATCACAGCGAAACCACCAGCCATGTCCCCGTACAGCGTGCAGTAGCCGACTGCCATCTCGCTCTTGTTGCCGGTGGTGAGGACAATCGAACCGTACTTGTTGGAGAGCGCCATCAACAGCGTGCCACGGATGCGCGCCTGGATGTTCTCTTCGGTCGTGTCTTCGGCCAGCCCCTTGAATTCTTCCGCCAGCGTATTGCGGAAGGCGGCGAAGCATTCGGCGATCGGTATCTCGTCGTAACGCACACCGATGCGCTGCACCATATCGCGCGAATCCACCCACGAAATCTCGGCCGTATACGGCGAAGGCATCATCACGGCGCGCACGCGCTCGGGCCCGAGCGCATCAACTGCGATGGCCAGCGTGAGCGCCGAATCGACGCCGCCCGAAAGACCGATGATCGCGCCGGGAAAGCCGTTCTTGCCGATGTAGTCGCGCACGCCGAGCACCAGCACGCGATAGGCCGCTTCTTCCACCGACAGTTCGGGCGCGATATCGCCAGCCTGCGGCTGCCCGCTTTCGAAGGCGATGATCTGCAGGTCTTCCTCGCAATGACGCAACTGGGCACATACCGTTCCCAACCCATCCATCACGAATGAATTGCCGTCGAAAACCAGTTCATCCTGGCCGCCGACCAAGTTAGCATACACCAGCGGCAACCCGAGCGCACTCACATGCGCGCGCATGACTTCGTAGCGGCGATGCTGCTTGTTCATGTGGTAGGGCGAGCCGTTTGGCACCAGCAGCACCTGGGCGCCGGCCTCCTTCGCGCGCCGTGGTGCATGGGCCGACCACGTGTCCTCGCACAGGTTCACCCCGAACCGCAGGCCCTTTACGTCGAAAACCAGCGGCTCATCGGCGGAATCGAAATAGCGTAGCTCGTCGAACACCGTATCGTTCGGCAATGCGTATTTGCAGTAGGTACCAAGTACCGTGCCATCAACCAGTACCGAGGCCGCGTTGTAGTGCTTGCCGTTGCGTGCCAGCGGATGGCCGACCACGACATGCAGCCCGTGCAGGTCGGCCAGTTCCGCGGCCAGTGCGGCAAGCTGCTGCTGCGATCTTGCGTAGAATGAGGGGCGCAACAACAGGTCTTCCGGCGGATAGCCTGCCAGCGACAATTCCGGCGTCAGGACGACGTCGGCTCCCTGCTCCGCCGCATGCCGCGCGGCTTGCACGATCCGCGCGTGATTGCCGGCAAAATCGCCGACCGTGCTGTTGATCTGGGCAATGGCAACGTGAACTGTCATGTTGGGAAGAGGGATGCAAGCGGCGGGTGGACGCCGAAACGACA
>DATBUE010000424.1:0-2565 GCA_036516375.1 Noviherbaspirillum sp.
CAGGTGCTGGGGCCGAACAAGTTGATCATGCGCTGGCTGGCGCATCGCGGTGGGGCGCTGGATTTCCGCGAGCATGCCCTGCTTCATCCCGGGCAGCCGTATCCAGTGGCGGTGGCACTGGGGGCCGACCCGGCAACCATCCTCGGTGCAGTCACGCCGGTGCCTGACAGTCTTTCGGAATACCAGTTCGCCGGTCTGCTGCGCGGCAGCCGCACCGAGCTGACCAAGGCTATCGGCAGCGAGTTGCGCGTGCCGGCCAGCGCGGAAATCGTGCTGGAAGGCCATATTTATCCCGACGCCACACATGCTTCCGGTTACGAGATGGCGCTCGAAGGACCGTATGGCGACCACACCGGGTATTACAACGAGCAGGACTGGTTTCCGGTCTTTACCGTCGATCGCATCACGATGCGCCGCGATCCTATCTATCACTCCACCTATACCGGCAAGCCGCCAGACGAGCCGGCTGTGCTCGGGGTTGCTCTGAACGAAGTATTCGTCCCGCTACTGCAGAAGCAGTTTCCGGAAATTACCGACTTCTATCTGCCGCCCGAAGGCTGCAGCTACCGGATGGCCGTGGTGCAGATGAAGAAGGCTTACGCCGGCCATGCCAAGCGCGTGATGTTCGGGGTGTGGAGTTTCTTGCGTCAGTTCATGTATACGAAGTTCATCGTCGTCGTCGATGAGGATGTGAATGTGCGCGATTGGAAGGAAGTGATCTGGGCGATCACGACCCGCGTGGACCCGACGCGCGACACCACGCTGGTGGACAACACACCGATCGACTACCTGGATTTCGCTTCCCCGGTGAGTGGGCTCGGCAGCAAGATGGGGATCGATGCGACCAACAAATGGCCAGGGGAAACGGACCGGGAGTGGGGGCGCCCGATCGTGATGAGCCCGGAGGTCAAGGAGAAAGTCGATCGCATCTGGCAGGAGCTCGGTCTCTGACGAATCGGGAAAGCATTCCTGCGGCAAGAGCCGGTGGCTGTGGGCATTTCTGCTCAGACTGCGAGAGTCGACTGCAACTGAATTTTGTGCGGCAGGCGCCAGACGCCGCCGCACGTTGCTGTTAGAATGCCGGCCGGGCGGGCCCCTGCGCATTGCGGCGTGGTGAACCTGGTCAGGTCGGGAACGAAGCAGCCACAGCCATTCCCCGTAAGTGCCGCAGACAAGGCTCGCCCCCTTTCTTAGTTTCAAACTCCCCGTCCGATCGTTCTGATGCTTCGCCCATGTGCGAGGAGGGCGGTCTGTTCCCGTCTTGGGCCTGGCACAGGTCGGGTAGAATGCCGGCTTCCCTCACGTTCCCTCGCGCAGTCGCCGCCAGTCACTTCATGTCTTATCAGGTACTCGCCCGAAAATACCGCCCACGCAGTTTTGAGACGCTGGTCGGCCAGGAACACGTAGTGCGCGCGCTCACGCACGCGCTGGAACAAAAACGGCTGCATCACGCCTATCTGTTTACCGGCACGCGCGGTGTCGGCAAGACCACGCTCTCGCGCATCCTCGCCAAGTCCTTCAATTGCGAACAAGGGATCACGGCTCAGCCTTGCGGCCAGTGTGAAGCGTGCACCGCAATCGATGCCGGCCGTTTTGTCGATTACATCGAGATGGATGCGGCGTCCAACCGCGGCGTGGACGAGATGGCGCAATTGCTGGAACAGGCGATCTACGCGCCGTCCAATGCGCGCTTCAAGGTCTACATGATCGACGAAGTGCACATGCTGACCAACCACGCCTTCAACTCCATGTTGAAGACGTTGGAAGAGCCGCCCGAGCATGTGAAGTTCATCCTCGCGACCACCGATCCGCAAAAAATCCCGGTCACCGTGCTCTCGCGCTGCCTGCAGTTCAACCTGAAGCAGATGCCGCCCGGGCACATCATTGGACACCTCGAAAATATCCTCGGCCAGGAAGGCATCGCTTTCGAAACACCGGCTTTGCGCCTGCTGGCGCAAGGTGCGCATGGCTCGATGCGCGATGCGTTGTCGCTGACCGACCAGGCGATCGCCTATGCGGCCGGTCAGGTGACGCTCGAAGCAGTCCAAGGCATGCTCGGCGCGCTCGACCAGTCTTATCTGGTGCGGGTGCTCGATGCGCTGGTGGCGCAGGACGGCGCCGCGCTGCTGGCCGTGGCCGATGAAATGGCCGCACGGAGCCTGTCGTATAACGCCGCGCTGCAGGATCTGGGCAGCCTGCTGCACCGGATCGCTCTGGCTCAGACCGCACCGGCGGCCCTTGCCGACGACTTGCCGGAACGCGCCGACATCCTGCGTCTGGCGCAGGAACTGGCGCCGGAAGAAGTGCAGTTGTTCTACCAGATCGCAGTACATGGCCGCAACGACTTGAGCCTCGCACCGGACGAGTACGCGGGCTTTTCGATGACCTTGCTGCGCATGCTGGCGTTCCGTCCGGCGGCCGCCGCTCAAGTGCAGTCATCCGCTGCGGTGCCGGTCGCACGAACTCCGGCCCAGACCGCGCCTGCGTCCGCGGCTGCTGCAATCCCCGCTGCTGCTGTCCATGCTCCTGCACCTGCTCCCGCACGTGCAGCGCCTGCACCAGCTC
>DATBUE010000425.1:0-1807 GCA_036516375.1 Noviherbaspirillum sp.
CGAAACTCAAGCCCTTGCCGGTGAACACGCAGTCGGCGCGGTTGCTGAGCTTTTTCATCATGCCGGTCATGTAGCCGACCTCGCGCCCGCCGACGCCGATGTCGCCGGCCGGCACGTCCGTGTCCGATCCGACGTGGCGGAACAGTTCGCTGACAAACGCCTGGCAGAAACGCATGACTTCGCCGGGGCTCTTGCCCTTGGGGTCGAAGTCCGAACCGCCCTTGCCGCCGCCCATGGGCAGCGTCGTCAGGGCATTCTTGAAGGTCTGCTCGAAGGCCAGGAATTTCAGTACCGACAGGTTGACGGAGGGGTGGAAGCGCAGGCCGCCTTTATACGGGCCGATCGCCATGCTGTGCTGGATGCGGTAGCCGCGGTTGACCTGCACCTGGCCGTGGTCGTCGACCCAGGAGACACGGAACATGACCACGCGCTCGGGTTCGACCAGGCGCTCCAGCAAGCCATGCTCGCTGTAGCGGGGATGCTGTTCGATGAAGGGCCACAGGCTCTCCATGACTTCGGTCACGGCCTGCAGGAATTCGGGTTGGCCAGGGTTGCGGTCGGCTACGTGTTGCAGAAATTGATGCAGGGAAGCGTATTTCATTCGGGTCCTTGAAGCGAAAGACGTCGCGGAGAACGCGACGCGATAATGGCGCTGGTCGAGGCAAGGAAGGCACGGCTGGGGTTGGATGTCGTGCGGTGGCCTTGCAGGAGCATCGCAGCAAGGGGTGTCTCGCTGTGATGTCCGTCATGCGGCGAACCCGATATGTTCCACGCACGAGGCGCCGTCCGGAAACGGCGAAGCCAGCGGACGATGACGTCATGATAGCAGTACAAGGGCCGCAGGCCCCGCGAGAAATCGGGTTGGCGCATCCGGCGCGCGTGGAAGCGATCGCGCCGGGGCCGCGTCAATGGTCGAAGTAGGGCGCCAGGATGGACATTTCGACGAGGTTCTCGACAGGCAGGCGCTGCGCTCGGCAATCTGGCGGATGGCCCTTGGGGAGGGGCCAGCTGAGGAAGCGCTGAACAAATAGGTTGCGCGGCAGTTCCGATGTGACAAGACCGACGTTAGACCGAGCGGTGGTCAAGATCAGTTATTTTTCGCGCTCCAACTTGAGCGTCAGGCTCGTTTTTGCGTGCTGTGGCACGCATTTTCGCGCTCAGGACGGAGTTCGGGCTTGAGCGCTTCCAAAGGATCGGCTAGCCAGCAGCAAATTGGCGAACGCGCACAAAGTGTGCAGCTGCGCGGTGTTCTTCGCCAGGCCGCGATAACGCGTCTTGCGATGTTTGAACAGGTTCTTCAGCACATGAAACGGATGCTCAACCTTCGTGCGCACGCTGGCCTTGGCCCTCTCCAGTTTCTCTTTCGCCCGGTCCAGCGGGTTCTTCTTCATGGCTTTGCGTACGCCGCGCTTCATCGCGATGTGCCAAGTCACCGCCTTGTCCGCATTCTCCGGGCGCTTGTCGGCGCCCTGGTAGCCGGCGTCGCCGAACACCATCGTTTCGTCACCATGCAGCAGCTTGTGGTTTGCGTCACGTCGGACACGTTGCCGGCGGTGGTCACCAAGGTATGCGTCAGGCCCGACTTGGCATCGACGCCGGTGTGCGCCTTCATGCCGAAAAACCAGTTCTTGCCCTTCTTCTACTGGTGCATTTCCGGATCGCGCTTCTCGTCGCGGTTCTTGGTCGATGGCGGCGCCGCGATCAAGGTCGCGTCGACGATGGTCCCCTCGCGCATCATCAAACCTTTGCTGGCCAGATGCCCGTTGATTTCATCGAAGATCCTGCATGTCAGGTTGTGCTTTTCGAG
>DATBUE010000426.1:0-6073 GCA_036516375.1 Noviherbaspirillum sp.
CGATCCGCGCGCAATACGAACAGCAGGGTCATCCCTACTACGCCAGCGCGCGCCTGTGGGATGACGGCGTGATCGACCCGGCCGATACGCGCATGGTGCTCGGGCTCGGTTTGTCGGCGGCGCTGAACGCGCCGATTCCCGAAACCCGCTTCGGCGTCTTCAGGATGTGAGCATGGATTACCAGACCCTGATCCTGAGCATCGAAAACCATGTCGCGACTGTGACGCTGAATCGGCCGCAGGTGTGCAATGCCTTCGATGAAACGACGATCGCCGAGTTGGATGCGGTGTTCCAGGCACTGGGGAAAGACGAGGCGTTGCGCGTCATCGTGCTGGCCGCCAGCGGTCCGGCCTTTTGCGCTGGCGGCGACCTGAACTGGATGAAGCGCATGGCCGGCTTCAGCCACGAGCAAAACTGCGAGGACGCGCTGGCCCTGGCGCGCATGCTGCACACGATCCACACCTGTCCTAAACCGGTGCTGGCGAAGGTGCAGGGCGATTGCTTCGGCGGCGGCGTCGGGCTGACGGCTGTTTGCGATATTGCAATTTGTGTGGAGGAGGCCGGTTTCAGTCTCAGCGAAGCCAAACTCGGCCTCATTCCTGCGACAATCTCGCCCTACGTGATCCGGGCCATGGGAGAGCAGGCCGCGCGGCGGTATTTCCTGACGGCTGAGCGGTTTTCGGCGCGGGAAGCCTTGCGTATCGGGTTCCTGCATGCTGTGGTGCCTGCGGATGAGTTGGATGCCGCTTGTAACGGCGTCGTCAAGGCACTGCTCGGCAATGGTCCGCATGCGGTGAAGGAGGCGAAGCGGCTGGTGCGCGACGTGGCGGGGCGCGAGGTGAACGAGGAATTGATTGTGGATACGGCGCGGAGGATCGCGGATATACGGAGCTCGGAGGAAGGGACGGAAGGCATCAAGGCTTTCCTTGAGAAACGCAAGCCAACGTGGTTGAGCTAACGCTAGCGAGGACAAGTCCCTTCCCCCTCTTAGGGGGAAGGCTAGGATGGGGGTAGTGAGTTTGAACGACCGACTACGCATCAATCCGCAAACAACCAAAAACGCAAGAACACTGCGCTCGGGAATGACGCTTGCAGAACAAAGGCTGTGGAATGCGCTGCGCGGCAAGCAAATCGAAAACACCCGCTTCCGTCGCCAGCATCCAATCGGCCCCTACATCGCCGACTTCGCCTGCGTAGAACAATTGCTGATCGTCGAACTCGACGGCGGCCAGCATCAGGAACAAATTGAATACGACGACCGGAGAACGGCGTTCCTGCAGCAGCAAGGATGGAAGGTGCTCCGATTCTGGAACAACGATGTGATGAGTAATTTGGATGGGGTGCTATCAAGCATCGTCACTGCTTTTGAGTCAGCACCCCCATCCCAACCTTCCCCCTGACAGGGGGAAGGAGCAGTACAGCGCATAGAAATCTGTCTGGAGCAGTATTGAACGCACCCCCCCAATTCGATCTGGTCGCCCGCAGCCTCGCCGCCGTCTGGCATCCCTGCACCCAGATGCAGCACCACGAAACCATGCCGCTGGTGCCGCTCTCGCACGGCAAGGGCGCCTGGTTGTACGACCCGCAGGGCAAGCGCTATCTGGATGCGATCAGCTCCTGGTGGGTCAACCTGTTCGGCCACGCCAACCCGCATATCACCAACGCGCTGAAGGACCAGCTCGACAAGCTCGAACACGCCATGCTGGCCGGCTTCACGCACGAACCGGTGGTCGCATTGTCCGAGCAACTGGCCGAACGCACCGGCCACGTGCTCGGCCACTGCTTCTACGCATCCGACGGCGCTTCCGCGGTCGAGATCGCGCTGAAGATGAGTTTCCATTACTGGCGCAACAGCGGCCGCAGCGACAAGCAGGAATTCGTCTGCCTGCAGCACAGCTACCACGGCGAGACTGTGGGCGCGCTGCGCGTGACCGATGTGCCGCTGTTTCGCGACGCCTACGGCCCGCTGCTGCAGCCCGCGCACGTAATCGCCACGCCCGACGCGCGCACCGCGCGCAATGGCGAGTCCGGCATCGATGTCGCATTGCGCGCCGCCGCCGAGTTCGAAACCCTGCTGCAGCAACGCGCGGACAAGATCGCTGCCGTTATCGTCGAACCGCTGGTGCAATGCGCGGCGGGCATGGCCATGCACGACCCGGTCTACCTGGCCGAGCTGCGTCGCTTGTGCGACCAGTACCAGGTGCATCTGATCGCCGATGAAATCGCGGTCGGCTGCGGCCGCACCGGCACTTTCTTCGCCTGTGAACAGGCCGGCGTGTGGCCGGACTTCCTGTGCCTGTCGAAAGGCATTTCTGGCGGCTACCTGCCGCTGTCGCTGGTGATGACACGCGATGCGATCTACCGCGCCTTCTACGACACCGACATCCGGCGCGGTTTCCTGCATTCGCATTCCTACACCGGCAATCCGCTTGCCTGTCGCGCGGCATTGGCCACGCTGGCGATCTTCGACCACGACAACGTGATCGAGAACAACCGCTCCCGCGCGCACCGCATGACCGAAGCCCTGCTACCGCTGGCCGCACATCGCAAGGTCTCGCATTTCCGCCAGCGCGGCATGATCTGGGCCTTCGATGTCGATACGCCAGACCCGGCCTTCGCACGCCGCTTCTTCACGGCCGCGCTGAAACATGAAATGCTGCTGCGCCCCATCGGGCGCACCGTGTACCTGATGCCCCCCTATATCCTCGACGATGCCGAGATCGCGCTGCTTGCCGAGCGCACCCATGTCGTACTCAACGACGTGCTGGAGGACTAGATGGAATTGCTCAAACGCCTCGAAGACGAGATCGCGAAGATCGACGAGCAGGCGCTGCGCCGCCGCCGCCGCGTCGCGGATACGGCATGCGCACCGCGCGTCAAGGTCGATGGACGCGACATGCTGGCATTCTGCAGCAACGATTACCTCGGTCTCGCTGCGCACCCGACGCTGGTGCAGGCCCTGCAGGAGGGCGCGACGCGTTACGGTGTCGGCAGTGGCGGCTCGCACCTGATCAGTGGTCACTCGCGCGCGCATGCGCTGCTGGAAGAACGGTTGGCCACCTTCATGGCGCCCGACATCGACAACGCGCGCGCCCTCTATTTCTGCACCGGCTACATGGCCAACCTCGCGCTGCTGGCGGCACTGGGCGGACGCGATACCGACGTATTTTCGGAATCGCTGAACCACGCTTCGCTGATCGACGGTGCACGCCTCTCACGCTCGAACGTGCAGGTCTACGCGCATCGCGACACCGAAGCGCTGGAGCGCATGCTGCGTTCCAGTACCGCACAGAAGAAGATGGTGGTCACCGACAGCGTGTTCAGCATGGAAGGCGACACCGCGCCGCTGCCGGAATTGCTGGCGCTGTGCGAGCGCCACGGCGCCTGGCTGGTGGTGGACGATGCGCATGGCTTCGGCGTGCTCGGCGAGCATGGGCGCGGCGCACTGGAACACTTCAACCTGCGCTCGCCCTACCTCATCTACATGGGCACGCTGGGCAAGGCCGCCGGTACTGCGGGTGCCTTCGTCGCCGCGCACCGCACTGTGATCGAGTGGCTGGTGCAGCGCGCCCGTCCCTACATCTACACGACTGCCGCGCCGCCCGCACTGGCGCACACGCTGCTGGCGAGCCTAGACATCATCGAAGGTGAGGAAGGAGCGCAGCGGCGCGCGCATCTACGCGCGTTGATCACGCAATTCAAGCAGGCGCTGGACCTGCAGCGCTGGACCTGCTTTCCTTCCGATACCGCGATCCAGCCAGTCATCATCGGCCCCAACGAAGAAGCCCTGCGCGCGGCTGCCGTGCTGCACGAGCAAGGCTACTGGGTGCCGGCGATCCGTCCGCCCACGGTGCCGCCCTGGACTGCGCGCCTGCGCGTGACACTCTCGGCCGCGCACACCGGGCAGGAAGTCGCGGAGCTGGTCCAGGCCATCAATCGCCTCGAAGCGGAGCTGGCGCCATGAAGCCGGCCTGGTTCGTCACCGGCACCGATACCGAGATCGGCAAGACGCTGACCACCTGCGCGATGCTGCATGCACTGGCTCAGCGCGGCGTGCGCGCGGCCGGCATGAAGCCGATTGCCGCCGGCTGCAACGAACAGGATGGCGTGATGCGCAACGAGGATGTCGACAGCATCATCGCGGCCTCGAATGTCTCGCTGCCGCAGGAACTGGTTTGCCCCTATTTGCTGCGTGAGCCGGCAGCCCCGCACATCGTGGCCGCGCTCGAAGGCGTGGCGATCGACGGGCAGCGCATCCGCACCGCTTTCGACGAGGTGCGCACAGCGGCGGACGCGGTGGTGGTGGAAGGCGTAGGCGGCTTCCGTGTGCCACTGGGCGATGACTACGACACGGCCGACCTCGCACGCGAGCTCGCGCTGCCGGTAGTGCTGGTGGTCGGCCTGCGCCTGGGCTGCATCAACCATGCGCTGCTCACGGCCGAAGCCGTCGCCGCGCGCGGCCTCACGCTCGCCGGCTGGGTCGCCAATGTGGTCGACCTCGAAATGCGCCACGGCGTGGCCAATATCGAAGCGCTCACCGCACGCTTGCCGGCGCCGCTGCTCGGCTGCATCCCGCGCCTGCCCGCACCCTTGCCGGCTGCCGCTGCCGGCCATCTCGATTTCTCCCTCCTTCCCGGCTGGCCGCCCGCGCGCGCTGCCGGTGCTTTGTTTAACTGAACCAAAGGAAGCGTTGATGTCCACGCAAACCGTCGTATTCCAGGAACTTTCCACTCCCGCCGCGCGCCGCGCGATCGAAGCCCAGCGCTGGCCGGTCGAGAAGGTGGTCGAGCTGTTCGATCTGCCGTTCAACGATCTGCTCTGGCGCGCCCAGCAAGTGCATCGCCAGCACTTCGATGCGCAGGACGTGGAACTGGCCACGCTGCTGTCGATCAAGACCGGCGGCTGCCCGGAAGACTGCGGCTATTGCCCGCAAGCCGCGCGCTACGACACAGGCGTCAAGGCGCAGAAACTGCTGGAGCTGGAAACGGTGCTGGAGAATGCGCGTGCCGCCAAGGCGGCTGGTGCCACGCGCTTCTGCATGGGCGCGGCTTGGCGCGGCCCGAAGGAACGCGATCTCGAACACGTGGAAGCGATGGTGCGCGGCGTGAAGGAACTGGGCCTGGAAGCCTGCGCCACGCTGGGCATGCTGGAAGACGGCCAGGCCGAGCGCCTCGCCGCAGCCGGTCTCGACTACTACAACCACAATCTCGATACCGCGCCCGAGTTCTACAACAACATCATCAGCACGCGCGACTACGAGCACCGGCTCGATACCCTGGACAAGGTGCGCAAGGCCGGCATCAAGGTCTGCTGCAGCGGCATCGTCGGCATGGGCGAATCGCGGCGCCAGCGCGCGGGATTGATCGCGCAGGTGGCGAACATGGATCCGTATCCGGAATCGGTGCCGATCAACAACCTGGTGCAAGTCGAAGGCACACCGTTGTACGGCACCGAGGCGATCGACCCGCTGGAATTCGTGCGCACGATCGCGGTGGCGCGCATCACGATGCCCAAGGCGCGCGTGCGCCTGTCGGCCGGGCGGCGCGAGATGGGCGAGGCGATACAAGCCTTGTGCTTCCTGGCTGGTGCGAACTCCATCTTCTACGGCGAGAAGCTGCTGACGACCGGGAATCCGGATGTGGATGCGGATCGGGCGCTGCTGAAGAAGCTGGGGATGAATACGCGGGAAGTGACGCAAGAGGTGCATGTGCAGGAGCAGTGAGGGGTTTTGTTGGGGAGGGCGTGCTGTCGATGGATGAGGGCATCAGGCTCTTGCACTGCCACCACCGTGTCGCTCCCGCGCAGGCGGGAGCCCAGAGGATGGACCGGCTACGTTGTTCGGGATACGGAGTCGCGCTTGTGGACGGCGTTGCTGGATTCCCGCCTGCGTGGGAATGACGGTGATGGCTTGGGCGGTGACGCAGAGCGGACGAGGCGCCCCTGCTTTCTGCGGGTTAGCGTTTCAAGCGCAGTGCACTGAAGCACAGAGAGCAATACGTTGAACTGAAAAGTTGCGGTTGTTGAAAAGCGTAGCGCGCAAGTTGCCGCCTGCCTGTCGCTCCCGCGCAGGCGG
>DATBUE010000427.1:0-2763 GCA_036516375.1 Noviherbaspirillum sp.
TTGCCAGCGTGAGCAGTAGTTCGGCGTTATGCCTTGCGCGCAATCTGGCTCAGGACTCGGTGCCGGCAATTTGCAAGGGTTGGGGTCGAACTCCACCCGTTTCGCGCCGGGCGGCGATGCCGTGATCACGGGTGGCGTAACGCATGTACGCCGGGAGCAGCAAAACTAACGTTGTCGCTTCCTGTTGGACAAGGGCGCGTTGCGGTCGCTTTGATTGAGGTCGCTGATTTCCGCGAAATACATCTCGCGTGTATCGAGCGTGGTTTCCTTCCCGAGTTGCTCGAAGTGTGCGGCCAGCCAACTCTCGGTGCAGCGGTAGCCCACATCGTGCAGATGCTCCAGGAATTCCCATTCCGCATTCAGCTTGCTCGATACCGACAGCTTCAGCAGCTCCTGCTCTGCATTGATGCGGTGCAAGCGCATTTCGGTATAGCGTGCGCGTTCGAGCTTTTCTTCGTCGATCAGCTGCTTCATCAGCAGGATGGAGCTGATCTCCCGCACCAGGCTGGAATTGAAGGTGATCTCGTTGAGGCGGTTCATGATCTCGGTCGCACTGCGCGGCAGCTCATCGCGATGCACCGGATTGATCTGCACGATCACAAGGTCGTGGGCCTTGGTTTCGTCGATCAACGGAAACAGCACCGGATTGCCCATGTAGCCGCCGTCCCAGTAGGCCTCGCCATCGATCTCGACTGCGCGGTACATCTGCGGCAGACAGGCCGAGGCCATCACTGCTTCCGCGCTCAGTTCATGGCGCCGGAACACGCGGGCCTTGCCGGTTCGCACATTGGTTGCGGAAACGAACAACTGCAAGGCTCCGCAATCGCGCGCGCGCTCGAAGTCGACCAGTTCCTTCAGCAGGTCGCGCAACGGATTGATGTCGAAGGGGTTGAGCTGGTAAGGCGAGACGATGCTGGAGAGCCAGCCGAAGAGCAGGTAGCCGGGCGAGGTGTCGAGCGTCCAGCGTCCGAGCAGGCGATCCAGTGGCGTGCGCTGCAACGGACTCATGCGTGCGGCGTCGCTCACGCGTTTCCAGAATGTGCGCAACGCCTGTTTCGCCCCCTTCGGCCCGCCGCCGCGCGAATAGCCGTCGGCCAGTACCACCGCATTCATCGCGCCGGCACTGGTGCCGCTGATGCCATCGATTTCCAGGCGCGGGTCGTCGAGGATGCGGTCGAGCACGCCCCAGGTGAAGGCGCCGTGCGCGCCGCCGCCTTGCAAGGCGAGGTCGATGCGTTTGGGTTGGGTAGCGGGAGGCATGGGTGACAAGTGTTGATGACGTGAAACGGAATGAGAGGAAATGGGCCATGCGATTGTGGCATCGTTACGTCGCCATGTATCCGCGCCCGGCATGATTACGGACAAGAACGGCGCGAGGGAGTTGCCAGCTTCAAGTCCAGGTGTGACGCATCACTGCCACCATCCAGGCAGCAATCTCTTCACCTTCCCTTGCGCGTAGCGCTCGTCCATCAGCACCACGATTCCGCGGTCTTCCGGCGTGCGGATCACGCGTCCCGCAGCCTGCACCACCTTGCGCAATCCCGGAAAGAGATAGGTGTAGTCATACCCCGCGCCGAAGGCCGCTTCCAGGCGCGTCTTGACTTCCTCGTTGAACGGATTGACCTGCGGCAGGCCGAGCGTGGCGATGAAGGCGCCGACCAAGCGCTCGCCGGGCAGGTCTATGCCTTCGGCGAAGGCCCCGCCGAGTACTGCGAAGCCAATGCCGCGGCCGCCTTCGACGAAGCCGGCAAGGAATTCCTCACGCGCGGCTTCGTTCATGCGACGCCCCTGTTCCCAGACCTGTACCTCGGGATGGCGTTGCCGGAAAGCGGTGCAGGCCTGGTCGAGGTAGTCGAAGCTGCTGAAGAAAGCGAGATAGTTGCCGGGACGTTCGGCGTAGGTTTGCGCCATCAATTCGACGATTGCCGGCAGCGAACGTGCGCGGTCGGCATAGCGGGTGGAGATGGTGCGCGCAACGCGTACGTCGAGCTGCTTTGCATCGAATGGCGATTCGACTTCAACCCATACGGTGTCGGCCGGCAGGCCCAGGATGTCGCCATAGAAGTGCCAGGGACTGAGCGTGGCGGAGAACAGCGTGCAGGTGGCGGCAGCGGCGAAGCGCCGCGCGAGAAAGGGCGCCGGCATGACATTGCGAATGCCGATCACGCTGCCTGCGCGCGTACCGTCGCTGCGCGTGAGATCGAACAGCGAATGGTCGCCGAAGCTTTCCAGCAAACTCCAGAAGTGCAGCGCGTCGAGGTAGAACGATTGCAGAGCTGCATCCGCGTGCGCAGGTTCTTCCGCATAGAAGGCACCGATGGCGGCCAAGGCCTGTTGCAGCGCGCGACAGAACGCCGCCGGTGCCTCGGGCAGGATGCGATAACGGCTGCTCTCTTCGTCCACGCCGCTGCGGCCCAGTTCGCTCCATCTGCGCTGCAAGCGCTCCAGGTCTTTCTTCAACGCGGCCGGCGCGCTCTTGCACAGGGCGCGCAACGCATGCTGGTCGAGCTCGGCCGAGTACATGCCGCGCGCACGTTCGACCAGGTTGTGCGCTTCATCGACCAGCACGCCGACGCGCCATTGCTCGGCTTCGCTGAGCGCATGCAGCAGGGCGTGCATGTCGAAGTAGTAGTTGTAGTCACCGACGATCACGTCAGCCCAGCGCGCGAGGTCTTGCGCGAGGTAATAGGGGCAGATGCTGTGATCGAGCGCGATGCGGCGTACCGCCGTCTTGTCCAGCAGCGGCGCTTGCACTGCCTCGCT
>DATBUE010000428.1:0-2334 GCA_036516375.1 Noviherbaspirillum sp.
TTCGTGCGAATTGAAATCGCAGTAAGGGCACTTGCGCACACACCATGGAAAATGCACGTAGAGCGAAAGCGGCGGCAGCGCCTGCAGATGCAGGCTGCCGGGCTTCAGGAAGGCTTGCGCGGCCTGGGCCGGAGCAATACCTGGCGCGCCCTTGCCCACCGGCTTGATCGGGATCATTTCAGTTTTTCCACCAATGCGCGCAAGGCCTGGCCCCGATGCGATTGCCGGTTCTTTTCCTCTGCGCTCAGTTCCGCGACGGTACGTCCGAGTTCGGGCAGCAGGAAATGCGGGTCGTATCCGAATCCGTCTGCCCCACGCGGCTCTTCCACCACCACCCCATCCCAGCGCCCTTCCGCGATCACCGGTTGCGGATCGTCCGCGTGGCGCACATAGACCAGCACGCAGTAATAGTGGGCGCTGCGATCTGCACAATCGCTCAGCGCCTGCACTAGCTTGGCATTATTGCGGGCGTCCGATTTCGGCTCGCCGGCGTAACGCGCCGAATGCACACCCGGCGCGCCATCGAGCGCATGCACGCAGATGCCTGAGTCGTCAGCCAGCGCTGGCAAGCCGGTCAGGCGTGCCGCATGGCGTGCCTTGCCCAGCGCGTTCTCGACGAAGGTGGGATGCGGCTCTTCCGCCTCCGGCACGTCGAACTCGCGCTGCGGCCGGACGATGAAGCCGAGCGGCGCCAGCAATGCCCCGAATTCCTTCAGCTTGCCGGCATTGTTCGAGGCAAGGACCAGAGTCTGACTCATGCGGACACTCCCAGCGCCTGCTTCTGCAGCGCGATCAATTGCGCATTGCCCTGCTGCGCCAGGTCGAGCAGCCGATTCATCGTGGCACGATCGAAGGCCTCGCCTTCAGCCGTGCCCTGCACTTCAATGAAACCGCCGGCATCTGTCATCACGACATTCATGTCGGTATCGCAATCGGAATCCTCGTCGTAATCCAGGTCCAGCACGGCTTGCCCCTTGTAGACGCCGACCGAAACGGCGGCGACGAAGTGTTTGAGCGGCAGGGCTGGAATCAGGTTCGCCTGCACCAGACGTGAAAACGCGTCATGGGCTGCGACCATCGCGCCGGTGATGGCCGCGGTACGCGTACCGCCGTCGGCCTGGATCACGTCGCAATCCAAGTGCAGGGTACGTTCGCCGAAGGCTTGCAGATCGAAGGCCGCGCGCAGCGAACGGCCGATCAGCCGCTGGATTTCCTGAGTGCGTCCGGATTGCTTGCCCTTGGCGGCTTCACGGTCCATGCGCGTGTGCGTCGAGCGCGGCAGCATGCCGTATTCGGCGGTGAGCCAGCCCTGGCCCTTGCCTTTGAGGAAAGGCGGCACCTTGTCTTCGATACTGGCCGTGCAGATCACGCGCGTATCGCCGAATTCGACCAGCACCGAGCCTTCCGCATGGCGCGTATAAGCGCGCGTCAAGCGCACCGTGCGCAAGGCGTCAGCAGCGCGAGCGCTGGGACGGGAAATTGTGGACATGGCATCTCCGGGCAGAAGGTTGGCAAAGCCCGGGATTATCGCAGAGGCGAGCGAAAAGCCTGCTCGCGCAAATCTCAGCTCTTGGAGGTCATCTTCGCGGTTTTCTCGATCGCGCCGCGGATTTCTGCAATCGCTTTTTCAATCTCGGATTCGTTGAAGACATCGGCCTGTTCCAGATCGGCGTGACGCGGAGCCTGGATGGTGGTGGTCACACTGCCAATCGGCAGGGTATGCGTGGTGATCGTGGTCGTGGAATCGTCCAGCACATTCGCGCCTTCCCACATCATCGCTAGGGCCGTGGCATTGTCGCCGGTCTTGCCACCCAAGGTGACCGCGCTGGCGAGCAACTCGGGCACTGCACGCACCACAGTGTTGTTCTGAAAACTTTGTGCCAGCAAGTGGTCTGGCAAGACGCCCCACAAGCCGTCGGAACACAGCAGGATCACGTCACCCGCCTCCAGGCTGGCACGACGCGACATTTCCACAATGGGCATGCTGGGCGCGCCAAGACAGTTGAACAGCTTGTTGCGTTCAGGGTGCGTATCGCGCTCACTGGGATCGACCTTGCCCTGCGCTATCAGGGTCTCGATTCGAGAGTGATCGCGCGTGCGCGCCAGCAATTGCCCTCGCCGCATCCAGTACAGGCGCGAATCGCCACAATGTGCCCAGAATGCGCTGTTGTGCTGGACCAGGCAGGCGACGATCGTGGTGCGTGGTGTCTCGGGCAGATTGTTGATCGCGCGGTAACGATGGATTTCGCGGTGCGCTGCGAAGAAACTCTCTTCAAGGAATTTCTCCGGCTTGCGCACATAGGGCGTGGCGCTTTGCTGGAATAGCGTACCGAT
>DATBUE010000429.1:0-3404 GCA_036516375.1 Noviherbaspirillum sp.
CGTACCGTGCAGTTCCCGCCGGGCTGGGGCGGCAACGTACGCAGCACGCGGGGAGATGGGCCGGCGACCCTGGTCGAGCTGAAGTTCGACCAGGACAAGACCTGGGGCGACGTGAGCCATATCGATGGCAGCAATGCCTACGCCACGATCCAGACCGTAGGCGGCGAAACCAGAACCGGAGTGCCCGCCAATCTGCTGGAAGGCGCGCCCGAATCCCTGATCCTGCGCGGTGCCAATGGCGTGCCTTACGGCATCAAGCCGGCGACCGTGGCGGAAATGACCGATCCGGCCGTGGTGGCCTATTTGTCCAGTCGCATTCCGCCGGGACAGGGTTACAAGTATCCGACCGATGACGCGAGCACGACAGCCTTCAATCAGTCCAACCTGATCGTGCACATGCGCGACTACGCTTGAGCCGGCTCCTGCATCCACGGCCTCACGGTCGTCCTTGATTTGTCCCGCATTCAGGCAGCCGGGCGCTTGCGGTGGAACACCAGCGGACTGTAGGGAATGGCGGACGGCGGCGGCGAGTTCAGGATGCCCGGCTTCATCGCCCCGACCACATGCATTTCGCACGGCTTGCAATCGAAGCGCAGCGTGTAGCGCTCGTTGCCGCTGACCAGCGTCATCGGCTCGGCCTTCACCTGGCCCTGCACACCCTGCACGCCCTTGGCCTGCTTCGGGCACAGGTTGAACGAGAAGCGCAGACAGTGCTTGGTGATCATCAGCGAGACTTCACCCGCTTCCTCGTGCGCCTCGTAGGCGGCATCGATCAGTTGCACCCCATGTTTGCGATAGAAGGCACGCGCCTTTTCGTTGTAGACGTTGGCCAGGTAGGAAAGCTGGGTGTCCGGGTAGACGGGGCGCGGCTCGGTGGACGCCTTGCGTGGCGGGCGCTGCCATGCGACCAGGCGCGCGAGTTCGTGCGCGGCGATAGCGTCGCGGCGTAGCGCATTGATGGCGCCTGCGGGAACGAACCAGGGTTGCGAGAGATTGAGTTCGATCCGTGCAGCCTCGAACATGGTGTTGCCGAGCTTGCCGAGGCTGGTACGCAGCGCAGCTTCGGCTTGCTCGGCCTGCTGCGCCGGCTGCAGTGCGATCGGGGCCTCGGTCGTGCTGACGATGCCATCTTCGTCGCGGATCGCAAGGCGCAAGCCTTCGCCGTGCTCGCTCAGCGTCAACTCCAGGCTCACCCTGCGTTCCGCCGATTTCTTCTGCAAGCCGGCTTCCCATTGGTGATCGCGGTTGCGGTGAATGACGGTGCCTGGCTTCAGGCCGGGCAGGGTACCGATGACTTCGTTCGGATAGACGCGCCAGCGCTGGCCCTCTTCATCCTCGCCGATCTTTTCCGCACGATTGGCCTGGATGCCGACAGTGGCACGCTTGTGCATGTAGTTCAGTCCGTCGCCATTGGCCAGCGGCGCATGGGTGACGAGATCGAAATGGTCGGTGCCGATGCGGGTAATAGAGCCCAGTTCGACTCCAACGTACTTGGGCGAATCGAAGGCGCCAATGTCCTGCTGGCGTCCCTGCGCGAAGTAATCGGTATGACCACGATGGAAATTCTTGTCCACATCGGGCGTGAACATCAGGCGCGTGGAGCCGCTGGAGGCGCGCACGAACTCGGGCCGGCGCTCCAGGATTTCATCGAGCAGCTTGCGGTAGTGGCCGGTGATGTTCTTCACATAGCCCATGTCCTTGTAGCGGCCCTCGATCTTGAACGAGCGGATGCCGGCATCGACCAGGGCTTCCAGGTTGGCGCTCTGGTCGTTGTCCTTCATCGACAGCAGATGCTTTTCATAGGCCACCACGCGACCCTCGGCATCGCTGAGCGTGTAAGGCAGGCGGCAGGCTTGCGAGCAATCGCCGCGGTTGGCGCTGCGGCCGGTATCGGCGTGCGAGATGTAGCACTGGCCGGAAAAGGCCACGCACAGCGCGCCATGGATGAAGTATTCGAGCGGGGTGTCGACGGCGGCGCGGATCTCGCGGATCTGCTTGAGGCTCAGTTCGCGCGCCAGCACCAGTTGAGAGAAGCCGACCGCGCCCAAAAACCGCGCCTTTTCCAGAGTTCGGATGTCGCATTGCGTGCTGGCGTGCAACTGGATCGGCGGCAAATCCATTTCCAGCAAGCCCATGTCCTGCACGATCAGCGCATCCACCCCGGCTTCGTAGAGTTGCCAGATTTGCTTGCGCACCGCTTCCAGTTCGGCGTCGTGCAGGATGGTGTTGAGCGTGACGAAGATGCGCGCGCGGTAGCGGTGTGCGAAGTCGACCAATGCGGCAATGTCCTCGATGGAATTGCTGGCATTGTGACGCGCACCAAAGGCCGGGCCGCCGATGTAGACCGCGTCGGCGCCGTGCAGGATCGCTTCGCGCCCGATTTCGGCGTTCTTGGCGGGGGACAATAATTCCAGTTGGTGATCGAGCAGGGACATGGCGGCTACGCAGGCGGGTGAAGGCGCAGATTATAGGGAAAGCCATGCGCAGTAGGGGCGCTTGCTTCCTCGTCCCAGCCTTGCCGTTTCCTGCGCGCGCACGAAGCGCTTGTCTCGTGTACCTCAGGCGAGACGCGCGCGCTGCTGAGGTTCCGACTCCGCGTCCTCGGTCTGCGGCCGGGGGCGCCTGGGTGCCGCGGGGAACATCACCTTGACCGCCAAGCCGCCTAGTTGCGAGGTGTCGAGCGTGATATCGGCGTGGTGACTTTCGGCGATCGCCTTGACGATGGCCAATCCCAGTCCACTGCCGGCCTGGCTGGTGCCCGGCACGCGGTAGAAGCGGTCGAAGATGCGTTCGCGCTCGGCGGGCGCGATGCCGGGTCCGGTGTCGTGCACGGCGATCGCGATGCGGCGGTCGTGTTGCTCGATATCCAGGCGCACGGTGCCGCCGGCCGGCGTGTAGCGCACGGCATTGTCGAGCAGGTTGCGCACCAGGATCAGCAAACCGTCCGGGTCGCCTTGGAGCTGGGCGTCGCTGTCTTCCGGGAATTGCAGTTGAACCTGGCGCGCGGCGGCCAGCGGCGCCACATCGGCTGCGGCCTGGTGCACGCAATCGGCCAGCAACACCGGTTGCGCGGCGTTCGGCACTGCCGGGTCTTGGCGCGCCAGCACCAGCAATTGCTCCACCAGCCGCGTAGCGCGTTCCACGCCGCCGAGCAGGCGCGCCACCGCTTGCTGACGCGCCGCATCGTCGCGTGCGCGCGCCAGCGTTTGCACCTGCAGCCGCAGCGCAGTCAGCGGCGAGCGTAGTTCATGTGCGGCATCGGCCACGAAGCGCTGCTGGGCATTCAGCGCCTGCGCCATGCGCGCGAGCAGGGAATTGAGTTCGGCCACCAGCAGCGACACTTCGTGCGGCACGCCCTTGACCGAGACCGGCGCCAGCGAATCGGCATTGCGATGGGCGAGATC
>DATBUE010000430.1:0-5246 GCA_036516375.1 Noviherbaspirillum sp.
CATCTACCTGATGAAGCAGGTATTCGAAGGCAAGCCGGCCACGCTGAGCACGCTGACCCATCTCGACCGCTGCCTGACTTGCCGTAATTGCGAAACCACTTGCCCGTCCGGTGTGCAGTACGGGCGCTTGGTCGACATCGGACGCAAGGTAGTGGAGCAGCAAGTGGAACGCCCGCTGCAGCAGCGCGTGCTGCGCTATGCGCTGAAGGAAGCGCTGCCGCGCAAGTGGCTGTTTACGCCCGCGATGAAAACAGGTCAGATGCTGCGCCCGCTGCTGCCCAAGGTCTTGAAGAACAAGGTGCCGGCACCGCAGAAGGCCGGCGCCTGGCCGCAGCGCACCCATGCGCGCAAGATGCTGCTGCTCGATGGCTGCGTGCAGCCGGCGATGGCGCCGAACATCAACACCGCAACCGCGCGTGTGCTCGATGCGCTTGGCGTGCAACTGGTCGTGCCGAAGGGCACCGGCTGCTGCGGCGCGATCCGCTTCCACATGAACGACCAGGACGGCGGCCTGGATGACATGCGGCGCAACATCGATGCATGGTGGCCGCAGGTGGAAGCCGGCGTGGAAGCGATCGTGATGAACGCCTCCGGCTGCGGCGTGACGGTCAAGGAATATGGACACCTGCTCGCGCACGACGAGAAGTACGCTGCCAAGGCGCAGCGTGTATCGGAACTGACGCGCGACCTCAGCGAAATCCTTCCCGAGTTCGAGGCGGAACTGGTCGCCAGGCTCAAGGGCAGGACCAGCGAACGCGTGGCCTACCATCCGCCGTGCACGCTGCAGCATGGGCAGAAGATCCGCGGCAAGGTGGAAGGCTTGCTGCACGCAATCGGCGTCGATGTGCAGCTGTGCGCCGACAGCCACTTGTGCTGCGGCTCGGCCGGCACGTATTCGGTGTTGCAGCCGGACTTGTCGTACCAGTTGCGGGACAACAAGCTCGCTAACCTGAAAGCCACTGGCGCGCAACGCATCGTCTCGGCCAACATCGGCTGCCAGACCCACTTGCAGTCCGGGACCGGGATGCCGGTGCAGCACTGGATCGAATTGATCGATCAGGTGTTGCAGACGGCGGCCTGAAGCGGCGGCACGGACTGCCGCACAGCTGGGGCTACGCGGCCGGTAATGAGAATGCGCCTCGCCATGTTGCGGGAGGCGCCTCTTACATGGACATTCATGTCCGACCAGAGTGGCCAATGACGCTCGTGAACCTGCATCTCGCCCTGCGGGCAGCGGGCTCAGCGCGCAGATAATAAAGGCCTTGGTTCCGCCCTGCGTGCGGAACCAAGGCCTCGTATTGGCAAGGAACTGCGTCTTGTCAGGGAAAAGCCCTCACCAAGACCGTGGGGTGGCATGAAGCGCAATCCTTGTGCGTCGCATCTCGAACAAGGATGGAGCGGGAACATGTGCCGGACGATCAGTGGCTTTCCGCGATTTTTATACTGATGGCGTCGCCACTCTGGCAGGCTCAGAGGTTATCGTCGTCCGAGCTACCGGCGGAGGAATCGATCTCATCCAGCTTCTGGAGCAGAATCATCTTGAGGAGGGGGTCATGGTCACCTAGCTTTTCAAGCAGTTGTGCCAGCTCTTCCGGGTTCGCGTTTTCCAGTAATTTTTCAATAAACGCCTTCCTTTCCCTCATCTCCATTGGCCTGGATTTTTGCAGCACCGACTCATAATGCTCCGTTCCTCCTCCCGACGGAGCCGGAGCGTTCGACCATGCTTGTCCGCTCCCCCCTGGTCCCACCATGCCGACTGTGCTCATGAAATTTCTCCTTTTTAAATAGTTTCAATAAAGCATTCTGTGAAGTTCGGAATGCACATTTGAGTGGCGCTTGCTATGGCTGCGGTTCCGTTACGGGACGGAAGTTCGGCTTTGCGCCTATGCGGCGAGTTCTGGGCCGTCCCAGAAACCTGTCGCGTCAGGCGAGGCCGCGCGGACGCATTTACCGGCCGAGGCAGGTCTTCGAAGGCAACGGACTTGATTTCCTTGTCGACGACGATCAGGACGAATCCGCTATAGGCATTGCACCTCGCCGTGCCGAGGCAAGGCGGGGTGCAATGCCTGATCCAGGAACGTGTCTGTCGGACCGAGTCGTCACCCGCGCGATTCAGGCAAGGGAGAAACGCACTGCACCGAGCGCGAGGCGGGCCCGATGGCCAAGAGCGACAGCGTCGGCACGCGTTTGGTCCAGCGTGCTGTGCTCATGCAGCCAGGTTCAATGAATGTCTCCGCCGTTGCCTGACGCTCTCGCGCGTAACACTTCGTCGCGGACGGCAAGGTATTGCGGATTTATCATCGCCAGGCCGCGCAACTCGTCATCGCGCATGCCGCTCATCGCTTGCTTGAGCATCTCCCTGCGCTCCGACGGGGAAGCCTTCTGGAATTCCTCGCTTGCGACCACATTCTTGAGGCGGTGATCGGCCGCGGTGAGCTCAGGCGGTTTTTCATTGGTAAAAAGCTGGCCGCCGAGCGGCCCCACGAGACCCATTGTCTTTCCCATACATTTCCCCTTCTGTGTTTTCCTGGAATGCACTCTTTCAAAGTGAATGCGTTGTTGAGTGGAGCTGGCACTGCAAACGGTTCCAGCCAGGCGGCGCAAAGACGGGGCGGTAGAGTATCGCGGCGTTCGTGGTGTGTTTGTCGCCCTTGCGCGCAGCCGTGCTGGAGCTTGTGCAGCATCTCGCCGCTTGACCAGAAGGCGACGGCGCTTCAACGCCTTTCAATGGCTCGCAGAGGGCTGAATAAAAAACCGGCGGGTTGCGGCCCGCCGGTTTTACTGTGTGCGACCTGTGCTGTCGTCAGAGCGATTCCAGGAAAGCCAGTACCGCAGCACGCTGCTCTTTGCTCAGCGCCTCGAAGCGCGTGCGACTGTCGTTCGCTTCGCCGCCGTGCCAGGCGATGGCTTCCATCAAGGTGCGTGCGCGGCCGTCGTGCAGGTAGCGTACGTTCTGCGCGCCGCCCTGCACGTACTTCAGCGAGCCGATGCCCCACAGCGGCGGCGTGCGCCACATCGACGGCGTGGCTTGGCCTTCGGTCAGCGTGTCGGCCAGGCCTGGCCCCATGTCGTGCAGCAGCAGGTTGGTATAGGGACGGATCGTCTGCTCGCGCAATTCGGCGAACGGGTGGTTCTTGCCGGTCTTGAGCTCCGGCGTGTGGCAGGAGGCGCAGCGCGCCTGCACGAAAAGCTGCTTGCCGAGCGCGATACGAGTCGGGTTCACGTCGTGTTCCGGCGCCACCCGTATGCCTTCCGGGTAGCCGCTGCGCAGGCTGCGCTGGGCCGGTACGCCGAGCAGGGCCAGGTAGGACGACAGGCGTTCGATTTCGGTTTCCGAAACCGCGCTGCCGCTGCTGCCGGCATTGCAGCTGTGCGCACCCCGCTGGCAGGCCAGCGAGCGGAAGACCGGCGAGGTCACCCCCAGATCCTGCATCAGCGCAGCAGCCGACTGGTGCCGCAGGCTGGCCTTGCTCGCCTTCCAGCCGAAGCGACCCAGATGGCGCGCGCCGGTTTCCGGATTGGTGCTCCAGTTCGGCACGCCGCGCACGCCGTCGCCGTTGGCGTCGTTGGGGTCGGCCAGAGCCAGGATCGTGGCTTCGTCGATCGCTTCCAGCAGGCCGAGGCCGACGATCTGCGAAGCCTGGCGTACCGAGAATTGCACCGGAACCGGTCCCTTGAAGGCGTACACGGGCTTTTGCAGCTCCACCGTTTCGCCGTCCGGCAGCGTATGCACGCTGGTCTGGTAGGACTGCACGGAGACGCTGTAATCCGGCGCGTTCGGATCCTTGGCGCGCTGCTGCACGTTCAGGCCGTAGGTCGGGTCCGGTTGCATGCCGGCAGCCGAGCTGGTGGCTGCAGTCAGGATGGACATCGTGCTCAGCGGCGCACCCAGCACCGGGGCGCTGCTGCGGCCGTTCAGCGAGTGGCAGGCGATGCACTGGGTGTTGTTGTAGCGCGGTCCGAGCTGGTTGACGTGAGCGCTGAACACCGGGTTGACGTCCGGGTGCTCCGAGTGCCTGCCGTCGGCGAACGAGGTGTGGAACAGACGCCGCCCCTCGACGAAGCGCTTGGTGTTGGTGATGCCGATGTTGTTGGCCATCTGCTGGAACACCCGGTGCGGCTCTTCGGAGTAGTTGTAGGACACGCTGGTCAGGCCGCCCAGGAGCGTCGAATCCGGCAGGGGTTCGGAATCCAGGTTCGGTGCAATGCCGTACCAGGGGCGCAGGCCGACGCCGACCACATACAACTGTTCGAAGGAGTAATAGCGGTCGCCGCCGCCGTCGATGGCCGGGCGTTGCAGGCGCGGTGCCGGGGCCAGCTCGATCTTGTCGCCGATCTTCAGGGGGCTGTGCGGGTCGGTGCGCCAGTTCGCCTCGAACGACATCATGCAATTGCGCTCGGCGGCGCGGCAGATCGGCTGGTTGCCTTCGAGCGGGTTGTTGAAGCCGTAGTTGAGCGACCAGCCGAAATCGCGCACGTTCGGATCCAGGATGTTGCGGAACAGGCTGAAGGTCGTGCCCTCGAACACGCCGTCATTCACATGCAGGTAGACCTCGATCTTCTTGCCGCCGGCTGGAACAGAGTCGCGGATCTCCAGCCCGAAAGTGCGGTTCTGGAAATACCAGGTCGGGAAGTTGAAGTAATTGCCGGGGCCGGCATCCGGCGCATCCCAGGCCTCGCCGCGCTCGCGCGCATGGCGGTTGGTCGGGCGAAAGCCAGCCAGCGTGACCAGGGTGCCGTCGGCTTCCGTGTACTGGAGCTGCTCGACCATCTGCGTGCCGGCGGCGAACAGCGGCACGTACTCGGCAGCGCCCATGCCTGGCGGTGGCGCAATCGGATCGCCCGGCGTGCTGCTTGGACTGGGCAATGCGTTCGGGCTGCCGGGCGTACTGCCGGGACTGGACGAGAGCGAAGCCTGCTTGCCCGCTGCGTTGCTGGAAGTGCCGCCGCCCCCGCCTCCGCAGGCCAGCACCAAGGTGGTGACGCCGGCCACGGCGAGAAGGCGTGAAAGTCTGGCCGGTGCCGCCCGACGCACCGCTTCGTGTAGCGCCAGAGCGCATGAACCCATCATGTATTCCTCCCGTCGGATTTGTTATTGGGTTTTGACGGGGGCGATCATACGTTTCAGAAAACGTCCTTCAAATTGATGTTACAAGTACTAAAAATCTGCGCGCACACGATGTTTTAAATCCCGTTTTCATAAAAATAATTCTTTGGAATTCTGTGTGGAAAGTGCTGCTTGGCGA
>DATBUE010000431.1:0-9639 GCA_036516375.1 Noviherbaspirillum sp.
CGCCGCCCGTCCCGGCCCGCACTCTTCGCTACCAATGAGGCAATTACCGCTTGATCTGGGCGCTGCGCCCCCGCAAACGCTCGATAACTTCGCCGCCGGCCGCAATGCCGAGCTGCTGCATTTACTGCACAGCTATGCGCAGCGCGCAGAATTGATGCCACGCGAGCGCTTCGTCTACCTGTGGGGGGAAAACGGCGCGGGAAAAACTCACCTGCTGCAGGCCCTGACCGGTGCCGGTGCGCGCTACATCACGCCCGCGGATTCAGAAGACGCCTTCGAGTACGCATCCGACACTTCGCTCTATCTCGTCGACGACTGCCACCACCTGGGCGAGGCTATGCAAATCGCCGCCTTCAATCTCTTTAACGAGGTGCGCGCTAATGGCGGCTTGCTGGTGGCGGCCGGTGACGCAGCGCCGGCCGGCCTGAAGCTGCGCGAAGACTTGCGCACGCGACTGGGCTGGGGCCTGATCTATCAGGTGCATGGTCTGAGCGACGAGGAAAAGATCGAGGCACTGCAGCAGATGGCGCAGATACGCGGATTAAACGTCTCCAGCGGCGTGTTACCCTATCTCATCACTCACTTCCGGCGCGACATGCGCTCGCTGGCGACCATGCTGGATGCGCTGGA
This sequence comes from Noviherbaspirillum sp., assembly GCA_036516375.1. Classification (GTDB taxonomy): domain Bacteria; phylum Pseudomonadota; class Gammaproteobacteria; order Burkholderiales; family Burkholderiaceae_D; genus Noviherbaspirillum. The sequence goes on from DATBUE010000431.1 coordinate 631, forward strand.
CCGGTACTCGCTCGAGACCCGGCGTCCAGTGACGCTGCCGCTGCTGCGCGAGCTGCTGCAGCGCGAAGGACAACCCGAAGCACAATGAATCTCGCCCTGTTCGATCTCGATCACACGATCCTGCCGCTCGATTCCGATTACGAATGGGGCCAGTTCCTGGTCCGTATCGGTGCCGTCGATCCCGAAGAATTCGCCCGTCGCAACGCCGCCTTCTATGCGCAATACGAAGCCGGCACCCTCGACCCGGTCGAGTATCTGGAGTTTGCGCTCGGCACACTGGCCCGCTTTTCGCGTACGCAGCTTGTGCAGATGCATGCGCAATTCATGCAGGAAGTGATCGAACCCGCAATCCGCCCGTCTGCACTGGATCTGGTGAAGAAACACCAGGATGGCGGGGACTTGGTGGCCATCGTCACGGCAACCAACAAGTTCGTGACGGCCCCGATCGCCGCCCTCTTCGGGGTGGAAAACCTGATTGCGGCCGTTCCGGAAACCGATGCGAACGGTGAGATCACCGGCAAGCTGGTCGGCATTCCTACCTCTGGCGCCGGCAAGATCACGCACACTCGCAACTGGCTGCAGGCGGACGGCAAGGATATCGAGAGTTTCCCGCGCAGTTACTTCTACAGCGACTCGCAGAACGACATTCCGCTGCTGTCCGTCGTCACCCACCCTGTGGCCACCAATCCGAACGCCCTTCTCCAGGCCCATGCGCAAGCGCAGGGCTGGCCCATCCTGAATCTGTTCGATGATTAAAAAGTTCATCCGCCGGCTGCTCGGCACCAAGAAAAACAATACCAACGAGCCGGACATGCTCGGCCCGGACCGGCACGGCATCGATCCGCGCCTGCTGTCGCCGAACGCGGTGCGCGTCACGCAAACCTTGCAGGAAGCCGGCTACAAGGCCTTCGTGGTCGGAGGTGCCGTGCGCGATCTGCTGCTGGGCGTGAAACCGAAGGATTTCGACGTGGCTACCAATGCGACGCCGGAACAGGTCAAGCGCCTGTTCCGGCGCGCCTTCATCATCGGCCGCCGCTTCCAGATCGTGCACGTGGTGTTCGGCCAGGAAGTCATTGAAGTAACGACCTTCCGCGGCACCAGCGCGGAAAACGCGCCGAAGGACGAACACGGCCGCGTCCTGCGCGACAACACCTTCGGTGCCCAGCACGAGGATGCCGTGCGGCGCGACTTCACGATCAACGCGATGTACTACGATCCGGCGACGCAGACGGTGCTGGATTACCACGATGGCATCGCCGACATTCGCAGCAAGACGCTGCGCATCATCGGCGCGCCCGAGGCGCGCTACCGCGAAGACCCGGTGCGCTTGTTGCGCGTGGTGCGCTTCGCCGCCAAGCTCGGTTTCACGATCGATCCGGCCACACGCGAGCCGATTACCGTGATGGCACCGCTGATCAACAACGTGCCGGCGGCGCGCGTGTTCGACGAAATGCTCAAGCTGCTGCTCTCCGGGCATGCGCTGGCTTGCTTGCAGCAATTGCGCGGCGAAGGTTTGCACCACGGCTTGCTGCCGCTGCTCGATGTCGTGCTCGAGCAACCACTGGGCGAAAAGTTCGTCACGCTGGCGCTGGCCGGCACTGACGGGCGGGTGCGCCAGGGCAAGCCGGTCTCGCCCGGTTTCCTGTTCGCCGCCCTGCTCTGGCATCACGTGCTGGAAAAATGGAATGCCTACAAGGCTGCCGGCGAAAACCCGATACCGGCGCTGCATCTGGCGGCCGACGACGTACTCAATACGCAGACCGAATCCCTTGCCCTGCAACGCAAGATCGCCACCGACATGCGTGACATCTGGGCCATGCAGCCGCGCTTCGACCGCCGCGTCGGCAAGTCGCCATACAAACTGATCGAACATCCGCGCCTGCGTGCCGGTTACGACTTCCTGCTGCTGCGTTGTGCGTCCGGCGAGATCGACGCCGAGATCGGCGAATGGTGGACGGCCTTCATGGCAGCAGACGGCGCCGGTCGCGAAGAACTGCTGGCGAAAAAGCCGAAAGTCGAAGGAGAAGGCGCTGCCCCGAAGAAGCGCCGGCGGCGCAGCGGGCGCAGCAAAACTGCCAGCGCTGCTTCGGCAAACCAGTCCCCGACCTGACCACCCTCCATGGTCATCTGCCATATCGGGATCGGGGCGAATCTGGGAGCGGCCCGGGAAATGGTATCAGCTGCAATCGCACGGCTCGACACCTTGCCTGAGACCCGCCTCGCCGGTCAGTCCAGCCTGTTTCGCACCGCGCCTGTCGATGCCGATGGCGATGACTACGTCAACGCCGTGGCCCGTATCGAAACGCAACTGCCGGCCGCGGGACTGCTCGAAGCCCTGCATGCGATCGAAACCGAATTCGGCCGCGAGCGTTCCTACCGCAACGCGCCACGCGTGATCGACCTTGACTTGCTCCTGTATGGCGAGGAAGTCATCACCACCCCGGCGCTCACCGTTCCGCACCCCCGCATGACCGAGCGCGCATTCGTGCTGATTCCCCTGCTGCAGCTCGATCCCTTCATCACCATCCCCGGACGCGGACCCGCGCATGGCTTTGTGCCCGGCGTGTCCGGCCAGGCCATTGCGAAGCTCTGAATCATGCAAACCTCCGTGCTGCTGCAGACTGTTGGCCTGCTCGTGCTCTCGAATGTCTTCATGACCTTTGCCTGGTACGGGCACCTTAAGAATCTTGCGGACAAGCCGTGGCTGGTGGCCGCGCTGGTGAGCTGGTCGATTGCACTGTTCGAATACCTGCTGCAGGTTCCCGCCAATCGCATCGGCTTCACCCAGCTCAGCCTGGCGCAACTGAAGATCACCCAGGAAGTCATCACGCTGGCGGTGTTCGTACCGTTTGCAATGTTCTACATGCACGAGCCGTTCAAGCTCGATTACGTATGGGCAGCCCTTTGCCTGATGGGCGCGGTCTATTTCATCTTCCGAACATGAGCCTGGAAAAATACAAGTACATCGTGGTCGAGGGGCCGATCGGGGCCGGCAAAACCAGTCTGACGCGCAAGCTGGCTGACGCGCTGCATGCGCAGACCCTGCTGGAGCTGCCGCAGGAGAACCCCTTCCTCGAACGCTTCTATCGCGATCCCGCGCGTTACGCGCTATCGACCCAGATGTTCTTCCTGTTCCAGCGCATGAACCAGTTGCGTGATCTGGCGCAGGTCGACCTGTTCGGCACGCCCATCGTGTCCGACTTCCTGCTCGACAAGGACCCGCTGTTCGCCCGCCTCACCCTGGGTGACGACGAACTGAACCTGTACCAGCAGTTGTACGACCATCTGCGCCCGCAAGCGCCGGTGCCCGACCTCGTGATCTGCTTGCAGGCGCAGCCAGAAACCCTGGTCCAGCGCATCAAGAAACGCGGCATTGCCAGCGAAGCCGCGATCTCGGAGCAGTACCTGTACCGGCTTTCTGAAAGCTACAGCCGCTTCTTCTATCATTACGACGCCGCGCCGCTGTTGATCGTCGATACCGAGAACCTGAATCCGGTCGAACGCGACGAGGACTTCGTGCTACTGCTCAAGCGCATCGCAGATATGCGCGGACGGCGCGAATTTTTCAATCTCGGAGAATGAACATGGCTGGATATCTGCAGGATCAGGCGTCATCGGTACGCACCAAGGCGGTCACCGTGACCGGCCTGCAGGCCCTGCGCGAGGCAGGCGAGAAGATTGCGATGCTGACCTGCTATGACGCCAGCTTCGCGGCGCTGATGGATCGCTGCGGCGTGGAAGCCTTGCTGGTCGGCGACTCGCTCGGCATGGTGTGCCAAGGCCACACCTCGACCCTGCCGGTTTCGCTGGCCGATGTGGCCTATCACACTGCCTGTGTCGCTCGCGGCAACCAGACCGCCTTCCTACTTGCCGACATGCCCTTCGGCACCTACGCGACACCGGAAAATGCATTCAGCAATGCGGTGCACTTGATGCAGGCCGGCGCGCAAATGGTGAAGATCGAAGGCAGCGCCTGGCTGGCCGAGACCGTGCGGTTTTTGACCGAACGCGCAGTGCCGGTGTGCGCCCATCTCGGGTTGACGCCGCAGTCCGTGCATCAGTTCGGCGGTTACAAGGTACAGGGCAAGACCGACCGCGCCGCCGAACAGTTGAAGGCCGACGCACTCGCCCTGCAATCGGCCGGCGCCAGCCTGTTGGTTCTGGAAGCCATTCCCGCCGCGCTCGGCAAGGAAGTCACGCAACTGCTGTCGATTCCCACGATCGGCATCGGAGCCGGCGTGGATTGTTCAGGGCAGGTGCTGGTCATGCACGACATGCTGGGCGCTTTCCCCGGACGCAAGGCGCGCTTCGTGAAGAATTTCATGGAAGGCCAGGACAGCATCGAAGGCGCCGTGCGCGCCTTCGTGCAGGGTGTCAAGGACAGCAGTTTCCCCGGACCGGAACACTGCTTCTGACCATAATCAGCCGGGCACATCCTCATAGCGGGCCAGGCATTGCGGCATGTTGGCGACCAGTTCATCCAGGTTGCTGACGGTCAGCCCCAGGTCACGCAGGATCCCGTCCTTCACGCCATAGATCCAGCCGTGGATCGTGAGCGACTGACCGCGCTCCCAGGCGTCCTGCACCACTGTCGTCTGGCTGACGCTGCTCACCTGCTCCAGCACGTTCAGCTCGCACAGGCGGTCGTGCCTGGCCTTGGGTGGGATCGCCTCGCCAAGGTAGCGCTCGTGCTTCTGGTGCACGTCCTGCACGTGGCGCAACCAGTTGTCGGCCAGGCCGACGCGTCTGCGCATCAGCGCCGCATGCACCCCGGAGCAGCCGTAATGACCGCACACGATTACGTGCTTCACGCCCAGCACCTCGATCGCGAACTGCAGCACGGAGAGGCAATTCAGGTCCGAATGGACGACGACGTTGGCCACGTTGCGATGCACGAACAGCTCGCCGGGCAGCAGGCCGACGATTTCATTGGCCGGCACGCGACTGTCGGCGCAGCCAATCCACAAATACTCCGGCGATTGCTGGTTGGTCAGCCGTTCGAAGAAGCGTGGATCGCGTTCGATCATCGAAGCGGCCCACGCACGATTGTTGTGGAACAGGCGTTCCAGGGCGAGGCTGTATTGGTCGGTCATCTTTTTCCGTTTATTTAATGCGAAGCGCCCTGCTGCTCGCGGGACGCAGCGAGGCTTGCATTATACAAACGGCAGGAAAACGGCTTTCGAGCGCGCTCCTGGCATTGATGGCGTCGGACAGTGGTGCAGTCCGGCCGGCACCTGTCAACCTTGCAGGCCGAGCAAGGCGTTCTTCAAGCCGGAATCCGCAGGCTGCTCACCCAGCCAGATCTTCAGCAAGGCGTTGTAGAACACGCGCTCGGGAATCGCGTCCGAAATCTGCTTGCCGTTGAGGTAGATTGCCGTACCCGAAGCCGGAAGCCAGTCCACGTTCAGCACATCCCCCTTCTTCAACTCGGGAATGCTCGCAAAGATTTCGCTGATACGCTGCAATTGCGAAACGATGCGTGCCTTTTCCTCTTGAGTACTGTTGTTCTGGATACCAGAAATGAATGCCCTGCTCATATCCTCGCTGCCCACGTCGCGCAACATGACGAGTTGGACGCGACGCGCGCCGGGCGCGGACAGGATGGTTTCGACACTTTTCTGCGGCTGGGGCAGATAGAGTGCAGCCACATAGACCTTGAAGATCGCGCGGTAGCGAATCCCGGCGCCGTTCAGGCGTAACTCCTGCCCTGCCACCTTGCTCGCCTGCTCCAGCTTGACGCCGGCGACCTCGGCTGCGCCGGCAGGAAGAGCAGCAGAAAGAAACGCCAGCACGATGAAGCCGAGCAGTGCACGAAAAGAACGCAAGCACACATCCATGTGACCTCCGGAAAATATTGAAATAAAAACGAACGAGCGTTTTTATTATCTCCGCAAAGACTGGAAGGGCGCTCTAAAAACAAAGCCGCCGCTGGAAACAATCCCAGCGGCGGCAAGTGCAATATCGGCACAACGCTTACTCGAAGAACTCCTTGACCTTGTCCTTCCACGACTTGTGCTGCGGGCTGTGCTTGGCGCCCCCGGCGGTCATCAGGTCATCGAATTCCTTCAGCAATTCCTTCTGCCGGTCGGTGAGTTTGATCGGCGTTTCCACCACCACATGGCAGAACAAGTCGCCCGCATAACCGGAGCGCACGCCCTTGATCCCTTTGCCGCGCAAGCGGAAGGTCTTGCCGGACTGCGTGCCTTCGGGCAACGTGAACGAAGCCTTGCCGGAGAGGGTCGGCACCTCGACCTCGCCGCCCAGCGCCGCCTTCGCGAACGAGACCGGCACTTCGCAATGCAAGTCGTCACCGTCGCGCTGGAATACCTCGTGCGGCTTGATGTGGATTTCCACGTACAAGTCGCCCGGCGGCCCGCCATTCATGCCCGGTTCGCCATTGCCGGACGAACGGATGCGCATGCCGTCGTCGATGCCGGCGGGAATCTTCACTTCCAGCGTCTTGTGGCGCTTGATGCGCCCGGCTCCGCCGCAGGTGCCGCAGGGATTCGGAATCGTCTTGCCACTGCCATGGCACTTCGGGCAGGTCTGCTGGATGCTGAAGAAGCCTTGCTGCATGCGCACCTGGCCATGTCCGCCGCAAGTGCCGCAGGTGGTGGCGCTGGTACCGGGTTTGGCGCCGCTACCGTGGCAGGTGTCGCATTCATCCCAGGACGGCACGCGGATCGTCGTGTCGTACCCGTTGGCTGCCTGTTCGAGTGTGATCTCAAGGTTGTAGCGCAGGTCGGCACCGCGGTAGACCTGCGGGCCGCCACGGCCGCCGCGCGCTCCGGCCTGGCCGAAAATGTCGCCGAAGATGTCGCCGAAGGCATCGGAGAAATTGCCGAAGCCCTGGCCGCCGCCACCGCCCATGTTGGGATCAACGCCAGCGTGGCCGTAACGGTCGTAGGCTTCGCGCTTGCCCGGGTCGGACAGCATTTCGTAGGCTTCCTTGGCCTCCTTGAATTTTTCCTCGGCCGCCTTGCTGTCCGGATTGCGGTCCGGGTGATATTTCATCGCAAGCTTGCGATACGCCTTCTTGATTTCATCTTCCGAGGCGTTTTTCGCCAGCCCCAGAATTTCGTAATAGTCACGCTTGGCCATCTGTCGGCATCCTGTTCAACGCAAAAACGCCGAGTGGAGGGGCAAGGCCCACTCCGGCTCGGCGGGATGATCACGGCTCCCGCCGTGACGGGGACGCTTACTTGTCCTTGACTTCCTTGAAGTCGGCGTCCACCACGTCCTCATCCTTGGAAGCACTCGCGCCTTCGGTGGCGCCGGCTGCGCCCTCGGCACCGGCCTGCTGGGCCTGGGCATCGGCATACATCTTCTCGCCCAGTTTCTGGGCGGCGGACGACAGCGCCGCGACCTTGGCGTCGATCGCCTCCTTGTCATTGCCCTTCAAGACTTCTTCCAGGTCCTTGATTGCCGCTTCGATCTTGTCCTTCTCGCCTGCATCGAGCTTGTCGCCGTACTCGGTCACCGCCTTGCGGGTGGAATGCACCAGCGCATCGCCCTGGTTGCGGGCATCGGCCAGCTCCTTGAGCTTCTTGTCCTCGTCGGCGTACAGCTCGGCATCCTTCACCATCTTCTGGATTTCCTCCTCGGACAAACCTGAGTTGGCCTTGATGGTGATCTTGTTTTCCTTGCCCGAAGCCTTGTCCTTGGCGCCGACATGCAGGATGCCGTTGGCATCGATGTCGAAGGTCACTTCGATCTGCGGCACACCACGCGGGGACGGCGGAATGCCTTCGAGATTGAATTCGCCGAGCAGCTTGTTGCCGGTCGCCATTTCGCGCTCGCCTTGGTAGACCTTGATCGTCACCGCCGGCTGGTTGTCGTCGGCCGTCGAGAACACTTGGCTGAACTTGGTCGGAATCGTGGTGTTCTTCTGGATCATCTTGGTCATCACGCCGCCCAGGGTTTCGATACCCAATGACAGCGGGGTCACGTCCAGCAGCAGCAGGTCCTTGCGGTCGCCAGACAGCACCGAACCCTGGATCGCGGCACCGACGGCCACGGCTTCATCCGGGTTGACGTCCTTGCGCGGTTCCTTGCCGAAGAACTCCTTGACCTTTTCCTGCACCTTGGGCATGCGGGTCATGCCGCCGACCAGGATCACGTCCTGGATGTCGGAAACCTTGACGCCGGCATCCTTGATCGCGATGCGGCACGGTTCGATCGTACGCGCGACCAGTTCCTCGACCAGCGATTCCAGCTTGGCGCGGGTGATCTTCATCGTCAGGTGAACCGGCGCGCCGTTGGCCATCGCGATGTAGGGCTCGTTGATCTCGGTCTGCTGCGAGGACGACAGTTCGATCTTGGCGCGCTCCGCGGAAGCCTTGATGCGCTGCAGGGCGATGGCGTCCTTGGACAGGTCCAGGCCGTTGATCTTCTTGAACTCGTCGATGATGTAGTCGATCACGCGCTGGTCGAAGTCTTCGCCGCCGAGGAAGGTGTCGCCATTGGTGGACAGCACTTCGAATTGCATTTCGCCGTCGACGTCCGCAATCTCGATGATCGATACGTCGAAGGTGCCGCCGCCCAGGTCATACACCGCGATCTTGCGGTCGCCCTTGCCGGTCTTGTCCAGACCGAAGGCCAGTGCCGCTGCGGTAGGCTCGTTGATGATGCGCTTGACATCCAGACCGGCGATGCGGCCGGCGTCCTTGGTGGCCTGGCGCTGGGCATCGTTGAAGTAGGCCGGCACCGTGATCACGGCTTCGGTCACTTCCTCGCCGAGATAGTCTTCGGCGGTCTTCTTCATCTTGCGCAGCACTTCAGCCGACACCTGCGGCGGGGCCAGTTTCTTGTCGCGCACCTGCACCCAGGCGTCGCCATTGTCGGCACCGACGATCTGGTAAGGCATCAGGTTGATGTCCTTCTGCACTTCCTTCTCGCTGAACTTGCGGCCGATCAGGCGCTTGACCGCGAATAGCGTGTTCTTCGGATTGGTGACGGCCTGGCGCTTGGCTGGCGCACCGACCAGGATCTCGCCGTCTTCCTGATAGG
>DATBUE010000432.1:0-3945 GCA_036516375.1 Noviherbaspirillum sp.
TGGGAAAAAAGAGGTTGTCGCAGCACTTCTTTCTGCATCCAATCTTGAGCTAGACCTTCCATATGCTAATAGACTTGCGATCAGAGAGAATCAGCCAGAAATTGCAAAACTTATCGATCAAAAAATAAGAAAACAAGAGGAGGAACATGCTTTCCTGGATTCAGTCAATAAGATGAACCTTGACGAACAATAGCTGGTTTTTTTCGCCGAATGAAGGTATGTGATCGAAGGCCAGAGTGGCTCCCGCCATAATTTGACGGGAACCATCATGGACTCAGCAGCAACATCCACGGCACAACTTGGTAGCTGCAAGGGCCGACCAAACTACCGAACCGACTTCAAGCTGTGCTGAGGCCGCCAGCCTGCGAACCCGGCGTATTGGTATCGGTGCTGACGCGCGCACATGCGTCAACGTCAAGGAGCTGCAACACGGGTATACGGCGTATGCACTCCCTTTCCGGAGGGTTCATGCCAAAACGCGCGCGATGTGGCAGGGCTGGAGCGCGTCAATCAACACAACAGTGAGTCCCGCTCTCCTTCCCGCCGATACCGCGATCAAAACGCCAGTTCGATCTCAAGCTCCTGGCCGACGCGCAATGTGGTGCCGGCTCCGGCCGTGACTATTGCATTCATTCCGAAGGTAATGCCGCCCTTGACCTTGGCATTGGCACGATAGCCGCGCAGGATGTCGAGCGGATCGGCGACATGTTCGCCGCTTGTCTGGTCCACAGATGGAATCGCACAGCGCGCGCAGGGCTTTACCGGTTTCAGTACCGCTTCGCCGGCGCGGATTGTTGCCGCGAAATCCTCTTCGAAGGCGGCGATCCCGTCGAGCACCACATTCGGACGGAAGCGATCCATCGCGACGGCCTCGCGCCCTTGGGCGAGGAGCTTTTCGTTGAGGTCGGCGAGGGAGGCTTGCGAAATCACGAGTACCGGAAAACCATCCGAAAACATCGTCGTGGTCTCGATACCGCCGGTCCATTTGCGGTCCACGACGCGGCGCGCATCGATATGGAAGCGCGCCAGCCGACTGGGCGTGCCGAGGAAGGAAGAAAACCAGTGCGCGGTGACTTCGTCGCAGTCATAAGCCTTGACCGTATCCCCGAACACTCGCACCTCGATCACGCGCTCGTCTTCCGGCGCCGGCAAGCCCAGCGGCACTTCCAGCGGCAGCATGCCCGGCGCGCGCAGCTCCAAGGACTCGGCCTTGATGCGCGGACGGATCAGCGCCATGCGCGGATGACTGCGTTGGCTCAGGAATTCGCCGTTCGCATCGACCACCATCCATTCGCGGTCGTAGATCCGCTCGCTCATCAGGCCGGCTTCGGTGAGCACGGCTTCGCGCAGGGCGATGCCGGCGCAGGATTTGACGGGATAGAGGGTGAGGGCGGCGAGGGTGGGCATAGGGGCAGTTGATGGGCTCGGATTTTGATGAATGCGAAGTGCGCATCATCCTTTGTTCATGCCTTCGATTGCAAGCGCATCAGCGCTTGCTCGATCCAGCCGAAGGGGATTTTTTCCTGCTCCAGGCGCAGCTTCCGACCGAGACGTTGGTCGCGCAAGTCGTCGTACAACGCGCGTTCTTCGGCATCCAGCCTCGGCAATTCATGCGCGCAGGGAGCCGCTTCCTCGCCCCATTGCGATCGATGGGCAAGCAGGGTGGCACGATCCATCAGGAAGGAGCGGACATGCGGGAACAGCCCGCGCAACTGGTCGAGGATGGCGAAGCCGTGGGTATCGATGTCGCCCCAATAAAACACGGTGCGCTCGTGTAGCCATTCGGCTTGGTCCAGCATGTCGAAACCATAACCTGCACCGAATACGATGAGGCTGTCGGCCAGGGGCGGAAAAGCGAGAAAGTTGATCTCGTTCTCGGTGATGAATACACGCGTCACACCGGGCGAAAGGCGTGCAAAGGTGTCACTGCAGACAGTGAAATCCTGCTCTGTGCCGGGCACGGCCAACACATGGCCGGGATCGAGCAGGCGAAAGCGCACGCGGGCGGGTTTGTCGCGAAAGCCGTAGCGGCGCGCGAAATTGTTCGTGCCGCTGAAGGATGAATCGATGGTGTCGGAAGGCAGTGCCAGATCCAGCAGTTCGGACAGCACGCCGCGATGCGCTTCCAGGAACTTGGTATGCACGCCCGGGATGTCGACCTGCCGCAAATAGATGCCGGGACGCGGATGAGCCGCGATCCAGGCGACGACGTCGAGCAGGGCTGGCCAATGTGCTGCCAGTTCCAGCGCGCGCAGGGGGCGCTTGTGCAGCCAGGGCAAGAGGATGGGAAGACGGTCGGCAGTATGGGCGAGGAGCTTGCGGAAGCGTTCGGCCTCGCGCTGCTTGCCAATCAGTGCCACGGCATCGTCCAGCGTATCGGCCCAGGCTTCATCGGGAACCGCATTGGCGCCGAGCACCCGGTGCCTGACGTGGCGCATCACCAGCCGGTATCCGACGCGCGAGTCGGTTTTCGCACCGCTCTGCAATTCACCAATCCAGGATCGCACTGCATCGAAGCGCTCAGATAGTTCGGTCGAAGTCGGTCCCTTCAAGCGCAGGCGTAGCGGGAACCGCGGCTCGTTGCCTGCCATGGCGGCAAGAAGATCCCCCTTGTCCCAGAGCTTTTGAAGCTGGGCGCGCAGGTCTGCTGGGGTAGTCCAGCTCATGCCCGGCGCGCTTCCTTCTCCGCGCGATATTCAGCGATGCTCAGGTTGCGCAGCACCGACGAACGTCCTTCTTCGTTGTGCACGAAGCCGACGCTGGAGACGAAGGGTTCGATGATGTGGATTTTCTGCAGTGGGGTGACGATCAGCAATTGCAGGTTCAGTTGTTGGAACAGCTTCAAGCCGTACTGAGCCGATTCGTCGGAACCGCGCCCGAACGCTTCGTCGATCACCACGAAGCGGAAGGAGCGCGAGCGCACCGCGCCCCATTCGAGGCCGAACTGGTAGGCGAGGCTGGCCGCAAGAATGGTGTAGGCGAGCTTTTCCTTCTGGCCGCCGGACTTGCCGCCCGAATCCGAGTAATGCTCGTGTTCCGAGTCGTCTTCGCGCCAGCGCTCGGAGGCGGCGAAGGTGAACCAGTTGCGTACATCGGTCACCTTGGCCGTCCATCGTCGGTCCAGCTCGGTTTGCCCTTCGCGCCCGCGCAGACGCTCGATGATCTGCCGCACCTGCAGGAACTTGGCTTCCGAGTACTGCGCATCTTCCGAGCCGGTGAGCGCACCTTCTGTGCAGGCGCGCAGCTCGCTCTGGAAATCGCGTATGTCGGCATCCTGGCTCAGTTGCGCTTCCAGCACGATGTAGCGGCCGGGGTTGTAGTCGATGCGGGTCAGCGATCCGTTGATATGGGCAATGCGCTCCTTGATGGTTTCCCGCTCGCGGTTGAGTTGTGACTGGAAGTTGGCCACTTCGCGGATCGTGTTTTCGTTGAGCAGTTCCTTAAAGCGCAGGGCGAAGCGTGGCAGGTCGTCGGCTTCGAGCTGGTGCAGCATGGCGCGGTATTCGTCTCCGGCGGCAATGCTCACATCCACTTCCTGCGTGTCGAGCGGGTAGGTTTCGCAATACTTGCGCATTGCGTCGATGATCCTGTCGCGCAGGCGTTCGGCCTTTTTGGCCTCGGCATCGATCCTGGACTGCAGCCATTGGCGCATGTCGGTTTCCCGGTTGGCGCAGGATTCGACCGTAAGCGTGTGTTCGCCCAGGGCCGTCTCGCGCATGGCTTCCAGGGAAGCGAAGCTGGCGGCATGCAGTTCGTTGGCGGGATCGGCAAGGTGTGCGCTGATTTCTTCCACCAGTGCTGAGGTATCCCTGATCTTGCCCCGCGTGTCGCCGAGATCCTGGTTCTTTGCGGTCAGCGCCTTTTCCGTTTCCTGCAGTTGCGCGCGTGTCTGTTCAAGGCGTTCCGCGAGCGCTTTCAGGATGTCGGAAGTCGCTTCCAGGCGCG
>DATBUE010000433.1:0-14018 GCA_036516375.1 Noviherbaspirillum sp.
CCTTGCGCGAGGTTCTCCCCGGAGATCACGAAGGTGAGCATGGCGACATTGCCGTTGGCGCCGATCAGCCAGAGATATAGCAGATTACTGAGCGCCCCGGTGACGATGCCGACCAGCAGCGCGCGCTCCACGCCCCAGCGCACCACCGCCACGCCGCCGAGGAAGGCGCCGGCGATGCCAATCCAGATGCCGTAGACCTTGGAGACGGCCGCGATCTCGGTCTTGGTGAAACCCTGATCGAGATAGAACGGCCCCATGATGCCGCCGACCAGCGCCTGGTCCGAGATCTTGAACAGCAGGATGAAGAGCAGGATGCCCAGGCCGACGACAGAACCGAAGCGTCGGAAGAAATCGGCGAAAGGTTCCACCACGCCTTCGCGCAAGCCTTCGCGCCAGGTTTGGGCCTTGATGCGCAAAACCTCGGGTTCTCGCGCGAGCAGGTTGGCGATCACTGGGATCAGCATGCAGGCGGCCATGGCGCGGTAGACGTTCGGCCATACGGCATGGTCGGCCAGCACGAGGGCACCGGCGCCAGTGACGATCAAGGCGATGCGATAGCCGAGCGAATAGGTTGCGACCAGCGCGCCCTGCGCTTCGACCGGGGCGATCTCGATGCGGTAGGCATCGACTGCGATGTCGAGCGTGGCGCCGGCAAAGGCGACGAGCAGCGTCAGCGCGACGAACAGGCCGAGCTGCGAAGGCGTAGTGGACGCCATTGCCAGGAGGCCGATCATCACCAGCACTTGCGTCAGCAACAGCCAACTGCGGCGCTGGCCCAGGCGGCCCAGCAGCGGCAGGCGTACGCGGTCGACTGCAGGCGCCCATAAAAACTTGAGCGAATACGCAATACCCGCGCTGGCGATCATCGTGATGTCTTTAAGCGTGATGCCGTTTTCCTTCAGCCAGTAGGCCAGCGTGCCGGCCACCAGCAGGAAAGGCAGGCCGGAGGCGAAGCCGAAGAAGAACATCGTCCAGGCCGAAGGGTGGAGGAAGGCATCGCGGATGCGGAGCGGGGCCTTGGCTGCAGGTTTATTGGCGTTCATTCAGGGGCTTCCGGTGGGTCCGTGTGCGTCGCAATCATGGCCGTGCAGGTTCGACGGGTGATGCGGTTGGAATATTGAAGCAATGTCGTCCCCGCGCAGGCGGGGACCCAGTAACTTTCCACCGTAATCGCGACAAATTCTGGACTCCCGCCTGCGCGGGAGTGACAGGGGATGGGGTGAGCACGCGTCGCCACTTCGTAGGAGACGCAAATTTTCAAGCGTTCTTCTTGCGCAGCCGGAAAACGGCCAGGCTACCGCGCGCATTCGGCAGGAAGGAAACCGGTTTGCCTTCCTGCAGCGCGATGCATTCGATCACTTCGAGCCCAGCCTTGTTCGCCAGTTCCGCGAAATCCTTGATCGTGGAATAGCGCAGGTTCGGCGTGTCGTACCACTGGTAAGGCAGCGACTTCGATACCGGCATGCGCCCACGCAGGATGGCCAGGCGATGGCGCCAGTAGGCGAAGTTGGGGAAGGAGACGATGGCTTCACGGCCGACGCGGGCGATGCCTTGCAGCGTGCCTTCGACGTTCTTCATCATCTGCAGCGAGGACAGGCACAGCACCATGTCGAAGGCGTTGTCGGCAAACATGGCGAGCCCGGCCTGCATGTCCTGCTGGATCACGCATACGCCGCGCGCGACGCAGGCGCGGATCTTGTCGTCATCGATCTCCACGCCGTAACCGACGCAGCCCTTGTCCGATTGCAGGTATTCCAGCATCGTGCCGTCGCCGCAGCCGAGGTCGAGCACTTGCGCGCCCGGCTTGATCCAGTGCGCGATGAAGGCGAGATCGGCGCGGCGCGCGTTAAGTTCTTCGTATTTCATGCCGCGCTCCTCGCTTGCACGCCCTGCACATCGAGCCAGATGCGGTCGTAGTAGGCGCGCACCACATTCATGTAGCGCGCGTCTTCCAGCAGGAAGGCATCGTGCCCGTGCGGCGCATCGATTTCCGCATACGACACGCGGCGCTTGTTGTTGACCAGCGCCTGCACGATTTCGCGGCTGCGCTCCGGCGAGAAGCGCCAGTCGGTGGTGAATGACACGAGCAGGAATTGGGCCTGTGTTTTTGCCAATGCCGTGTTGAGGTCGTCGCCGTATGCGCGCGCGGGATCGAAGTAATCAAGCGCCTTGGTGATCAGGAGATAAGTGTTGGCATCGAAGTATTCGGAAAACTTGTCGCCCTGATAGCGCAGATAGGACTCGATCTCGAAGTCGATGCCGTAGCCGAACTGGTAATCGCCATTGCGCAGGTCGCGTCCGAATTTCTCGGCCATGCTGTCGTCGGACAGATAGGTGATATGGCCCACCATCCGCGCCACCCGCAGGCCACGTTTGGGCACCACGCCGTGCGCGTAATAGTCGCCACCATGGAAATCGGGGTCGGTCAGGATTGCCTGGCGCGCGACATCGTTGAAGGCGATATTCTGTGCCGAGAGCTTGGGCGTGGAGGCAATCACGACGCAGTGCCGCACCCGCTGCGGATAGAGCATGCTCCAGGAAAGTGCCTGCATGCCGCCGAGCGAACCACCCATCACCGCTGCGAAGCATTCGATGCCCAATGCATCGGCCAGGCGTGCCTGGGCATTGACCCAGTCTTCCACGGTCACCACCGGGAAGGAGGCGCCGTAGGGCTTGCCGGTGGCGGGGTTCGCATGCATCGGGCCGGTCGAGCCGAAGCAGGAGCCGAGGTTGTTGACGCCGATGACGAAGAAGCGATCAGTGTCGACCGGCTTGCCGGGGCCGACCATGTTGTCCCACCAGCCGACGTTCTTGCTGCCGTCCACGCCTTCATAGATCCCCGCTACATGGTGCGAGGCATTCAGTGCGTGGCAGATCAGGACGGCATTGGAGCGATCTTCGTTGAGCGTGCCGTAGGTTTCGAAAACGAGGTCGTAGCCTGCAATTTGCGAGCCGCCGCGCAAGGGCAGCGGCTCATCGAAATGCATCGTCTGGGGAGAAACAATGCCAACGGATGACATAGAGATCCTGGTTGTGATCGGTCCGGGCGCCCGCAGCGCCGGAAAACAAAAAGCCCGACAGCGGTCGGCTTGTCGGGCTGATTTTCTGGCTACTGCTGGTGGCGTTGCATCGCGTTCTCTGCCATCACGCTTTAGCCGTATTTATCAGGCGCCCGCAAGCTGACGATCAAATCGGCGCGTGTCGTAGCATAGCGGAGGCCGCGTTACCCCGTCAAACCACGCTGCGCAACTGCGCCACGGCCGCGGCCACGACCTTCGGTTCGGGATGACGCAGCAGCTTGCGCACCAGCGGCGTGAGTTCGGTTACGTCGCTGCCGAGGATTTCCTGCTTGATCGTCAACAATTGCGTCGGGTGCATCGAGAACTCGCGCAAGCCCATGCCCAGCAACAGGCGCGTGAAGCGCACGTCGCCGGCCATCTCGCCGCACACGGCCACCGGTATGCCCGCCTTGGCGCCGGCAGCAATCGTATTCGACAACAGGAAGAGAATGGCCGGATGCAGCGGATCGTGCAGGTGCGCGACTTCGTGGTCGGCGCGGTCGATGGCGAGCGTGTATTGAATGAGGTCGTTGGTGCCAATCGAAAGGAAATCGAGACGCTTGATGAACATGGGCAGCGCCAAGGCCGCGGCCGGCACTTCGATCATCGCGCCGACCGGAATCAGCGGATCGAACTTGTGCCCGGCATCGCGCAACTGCGCCTTGGCCTGTTCGATCAGCGCCAGCGACTGCTCGATCTCGGTCACGTGCGCCATCATCGGAATCATCAGCTTGACCGGACCGAAGGCCGATGCACGCAGAATCGCGCGCAACTGGGTCAGGAAGATCTGCGGCTCGGTCAGGCAATAGCGGATCGCGCGCAGGCCGAGCGCCGGGTTGGTGGCGGTCTGCTCGGCGGTATCGAGCGGCTTGTCGGCGCCGATGTCGAGCGTGCGGATCGTCACCGGCCGGCCCTTCATCGACGTCACCGCCTTGCGATAGGACTCGAACTGTTCTTCCTCGTCCGGCAGCTTGTTGATGTAGCCCCCGCGCCCCATGAACAGGAATTCGGAACGGAACAGGCCGACTCCGGCGGCACCCTGCTCGACCGCAGCCGGACAATCGTCGGGCAATTCAATATTGGCCAGCAGCGTGATATGGGTGCCGTCACGCGTGACGGCCGGCGTCTTCTTCAGCTTGCCGAGCTTCTTGCGGTCCTTCAGCAGGCGCGCCTGGCGCTCGCGATATTGTTCCAGGACCGCTTCCGAGGGCGCGACGATCACGACGCCGGAGTCGCCGTCGATGATCACCATGTCATCGTGGCGGATCAGGGCCGAGGCGTTCGGCATGCCGACTGCGGCCGGAATGTCCAGGCTGCGCGCGACGATGGCGGTATGCGAATTGGGACCGCCGAGATCGGTGACGAACCCGCCGAAAGCGCGGTCCTTGAAGTGCAGCATGTCGGCCGGCGAGATGTCGTGCGCGACGACGATCACCTGGCCCGCGGTTTCCTCGCCGCCGTCGTGCAGCGGCAAGGCCGTTGCGCTGCCGGTCAAAATCTTCAGCACGCGCTCGCCGACCTGGCGGATGTCGGAACGGCGCTCGCGCAGGTAGGGATCTTCGATTTCCGCGAACTGCGCACACAGCTCGTCGATCTGGGTGACCAGTGCCCACTCGGCGTTGTAGTGGCGGCTGCGGATGATGTCGAGCGGGATCTCGGCAATCATCGGGTCCGACAGGATCAACACGTGAACGTCGATGAAAGCGCCCAGCTCGGCTGGAGAATCCTTGGGCAGGTTGGCCCACAT
Source organism: Noviherbaspirillum sp. (assembly GCA_036516375.1). Lineage (GTDB taxonomy): Bacteria > Pseudomonadota > Gammaproteobacteria > Burkholderiales > Burkholderiaceae_D > Noviherbaspirillum. Next base: position 4,807 of record DATBUE010000433.1, read on the forward strand.
GGCCTGCAGTTCGCCGTGCACGGCGTCGAACGCGGTTTGCAGGCGTGTCACCTCGGCTTCGACCTGCTCTTCCGGGATCAGGTAGTGGTGCACGTCCAGCGCCGCGCTGGCAAGCAGGTGCGCACGCCCGATCGCGATGCCGCGTGAAACCGGGATCCCGTGCAGCGAGAACGAGGCCATGCCTTACTCGCTTTCGCCGAACTTGTTGTTGATGAGTTCAGCCAGGGCGACGATGCAGGCTTCTTCGTCCGCGCCCTCGGCTTCGAGCGTGACCTTCGCGCCCTTGCCGGCGGCAAGCATCATCACGCCCATGATGGACTTGGCATTGACGCGCTTGCCGTTGCGCGCGATCCAGACTTCGCTCCTGTGCTTGGCAGCGAGTTGGGTGAGCTTGGCCGAGGCACGCGCGTGCAGGCCCAGCTTGTTGACGATTTCGAGTTCCCGTTGAACCATTTTTATAGTTTGATTTGGAGACGTACGGCAAGGCGACGGCAAGCTGCACCGACGCGATGCTGCGCACGCCTCAGTTTGGTCCCAATCGCACGCGGTTATCCACGCGCACGGCGCCGCCCTGTCCCCCGGCCAGCGCCATTTCCACTACTACATCCAGCGTATCCATCCGATAGGTCAGCGCACGCAGCAGCATCGGCAGGCTGATGCCGGCGATGACTTCCACGTGATCTGGACTGCACAGCTTCAGTGTGCAGTTCGAGGGCGTGCCACCCATGACATCTGTAATGATCAGCACGCCGGAGCCGTCGTCGATGCGGCGTATGGCTTCGCTCGCGGCACGACAGACTTCGGCCGGATCCTGGTCGGCGCGCACGTCGATCGCTTCCAGCCGCTCGGGGCGGGCACGGAACACATGCGACGCTGCGTCGATGAAGGCACTGCCCAAGGGCGCGTGCGTGAGAAGCAGGATACCGATCATGAATAAGGTGCAAGCCCGCGGCTAGGCGCAGGCGCGTTCCAGTGCATCGATGAACAGGGCCGGCACGTCGAAGCCGGTCTGCTCGGTGATCTCGCGGAAGCAGGTCGGGCTGGTGACATTCAGTTCGGTCATGTAGTCGCCGATGACGTCCAATCCTACCAACAGCAAGCCGCGCTTCAACAGCTCGGGCGCGAGCGTCTCGCCGATCTCGCGGTCGCGTTTCGTGAGCGGCTTGGCCACGCCGAGACCGCCGACGGCAAGGTTGCCGCGCACTTCGCTGCCCTGCGGGATGCGCGCCAGCGAATACGGCACCACTTCGCCACCGATCAAGAGGATGCGCTTGTCGCCTTCCGTAATTTCGGGGATGAAGCGCTGGACCATGATCGTGCGCTTGCCGTTGTCGCTCAGCGTCTCGACGATGGAACCGAGGTTCATGCCGTCCTCGCGCACGCGGAAGATGCCGATGCCGCCCATGCCGTCGAGCGGCTTGAGGATGATGTCCTTGTGCTCGGCGTGGAAGGCGCGCACGCGTGCGCTGTCGGAGGTGACCAGTGTCGGTGCGATCAGGTCGGGGAATTGCGCGATCGCGAGTTTTTCATTGTGACTGCGGATCGATTGCGCACTGTTGAACACGCGCGCGCCCTGTTTCTCGGCGACCTCCAGCAGATAGGTCAGGTACACGTACTCCATGTCGAACGGCGGGTCCTTGCGCACCAGCACCACATCGAAGCTTTCCAGGCCCACGCTCTGCGCGGGATGGGCGCGGTACCAGTGAACCGGGTCGCCGGTCATTTCGATGTGCTGCACATCGGCCACCAGCCGTCCGCCGACATAGGCCATGTGCTTCTGCTGGAAGGCATGCACTTCGTGGCCACGGCGCGCGGCCTCGGCCATCATCGAGTAGGTCGTGTCCTTGTAGATCTTGAAGTGATCGAGCGGGTCGGCAAGAAAGGCGATTTTCATCGGCAACCCTTAATAAACTTCGGGATTCGGATCGGTCTTTTCCAGCTCGATCGACGCAGCCAGCAAGGCCATGCGCGCGACCACGCCGTACATGTAGAAGCGGTTCGGCGGCGCCGTGCCCGGCTTGGCCTGCAGGTCGGGCAGCGCATGCTGCTGGGCGAAGGCCAGCGGCACATAGTGCGCGCCCGGCGAATTCAGGTTCTCGTCGACGCCGCGCTCGGCATGCACGCGGTAGAAGCCACCGACTACATAGCGGTCGATCATGTAGACCACCGGTTCGGCCACTGCGTCGTTGATGCGCTCGAAGGTGTGCACGCCTTCCTGGATGATCACGTCCGACACTTGCAGGCCTTCCTTGATCACCGACATCTTGTTGCGCTGCTTGCGGTTCAGGTCCTTGACCTCGCTGGCGTCACGCACAGTCATGATGCCCATGCCGTAGGTGCCGGCATCGGCCTTGACGATCACGAAGGGTTGTTCCTTGATGCCGTATTCCTTGTATTTCTTGCGGATCTTCGCCAGCACGCCATCGACCGCCGACGCGAGGCGGTCCTCACCGGTGCGCTCGTGGAAATCGAGGTCGCCGCATTTCGCGAAATACGGATTCAGCATCCAGCCGTCGACGTCGACCATCTTCGCAAACTTCTTCACCACTTCATCGTAGGCGGCGAAGTGATTGGTCTTGCGGCGCACAGCCCAGCCCGCATGCAGCGGCGGCAGCAGGTTCTGTTCGTGCAGGTTTTCCAACACCGAGGGAATGCCGGAGGAAAGATCGTTGTTGAGCAGGATGGTGCAGGGATCGAAGTTGTCGAGTCCGACACGGCGGCCGTTGCCGATGCGCTGTAGCGGTTCCAGCACGATCGTGGTGCCGTCGGGCAGATCGATCGGAGTCGGCTCCTTGATCTCATCCGAAAGCGAGCCGAGGCGCACGTTCAGCCCGGTCTGGCGGAAGATCTGGATCAGGCGGCCGACGTTCTGCAGGTAGAAAGTATTGCGGGTGTGCTTTTCCGGAATCAGCAGCAGGTTCTTCGCGTCCGGACAGTATTTTTCGATGGCTGCCATCGCGGCTTGCACGGCCAGCGGCAGCATTTCCGACGACAGGTTGTTGAAGCCGCCGGGGAAAAGATTGGTATCCACCGGCGCCAGCTTGAAGCCGGCATTGCGCAGATCCACCGAGCAGTAGAACGGCGGGGTGTGTTCCTGCCATTCGAGGCGGAACCAGCGTTCGATGGCCGGCGTGGCAGCCAGGATTTTCTTTTCGAGTTCGAGCAGGGGGCCGTTCAAGGCGGTGACGAGATGCGGAACCATACGGACTTTCGCGAGTGGGCGTTGGTGCAAAGGGCGATCCCGATTCTAACGGTTATCCCCGATAGGCATCGGCGCATGAAGCGTCGGCACGCGTTTGCTGAAAGGCAACAGGATAGGCCCTGCCATTCCTTACATTGGGGTCGAACGCGGCGGTTAAAGAGGATGAAAAGAACCAGCAGGCCGCTGAAATACCGATTGCACATCATGCGGCCGGGGTGCGCACCGGTTTTTCAAACGTCTGCCTGTTCCTGCTGAAGCATGCTGCATTCGGCCCCCTGCCCGCGCGGCAGGATGGCTTCGAACACCGTGCCCAATTCCGGGTTCGAGCGCACTTCGACCCGCCCTTCGTGGGCTTCCACGAACTGCTTGACGATGTACAGCCCCAGTCCCAGCCCGCCGGAGCGCGTGCGCTGCGGCGCGTTGGCGTGGAAGGGCTTGAAGATGTCGGCCAGCGCAGCCGGCGGGATCACGCCTTCGTTGCACACCCGGAAAGCAATCTCATGCGCGCGCGTGCCGTCGATCTCGACGCGCACCGGTGTGCCGGGCACGCCATGCTGCAGGGCATTGCCAATCAGATTCGACATCACCTGCGACATACGGTCTTCGTCGATCCAGCCTTCCACATCGCCCTCGGCTTCGATCCGGATGCGCGAAGCACTGGGCACGTGTTCGATTTCCTCGACGATGCGCGCAGCCACGTCACGGTAGTTCGTGCGCGACTTGTACAGGGTCAGGTCGGCCGAGCGCAACTGCGCCACATCCAGCAATTGCCGCACCATCTTTTCCATGCGCGTGCCGGCGGCCTGGATGCGGCGTGCGGCTTCGACCACTTTCTCGTCCTGCCCGAGGTGCATGATCAGCTCGGCGCCGTGCAGCACCGAGGACAGCGGCGTGCGCAGATCGTGCCCGAGCACGGCAACGAACATTTCATTGACCTGCAAGGCCTGGCGCAGCTCGGCCACCTGCTGACGGATGCGCACCTTCTGCGTGTGCAGTTGCACGAAGACTTCGACCTTGCCGCGCAGGACATCCGGATTGACCGGCTTGGTCAGGAAATCGACCGCGCCGCTCTGGTAGCCACGGAAACTGCGCCCGGCGTCGTCAGCGGCGGCGGTCATGAAGATCAGGGGAATGCCGCTGGTGCGCGGATTGCCGCGCATCAGTTCGGCCAGCTCGAAACCATCCATTCCCGGCATCTGCACATCGATCAGCGCCAGCGCCACCTCGTGCGTCAACAGGAATTCCAGAGCCTCGACGCCCGAGGCGGCCTTGAGCACCTGCAGCCCGGGCCGGGCCAACATGGCTTCGGTCGCCACCAGGTTCTGGGGAATGTCGTCGACGACAAGTACGTTGGTGGAAGTCATGACTGTCCTTCGGAACATTGTCGAAAAAGGGTAGGCAGGCGCGCGCACATCGCCGCCAGCGTGAGCACGGCATCGGCACCGGCTTGCGCCAGCGCGGCATCCGGCATGAAGCGCACCGCGGCATCGTCCGGATCCTGCACCCAGGCGCTGCCGCCGCAGGAACGGATCTGCTGCAGGCCGGCGGCACCGTCGTGATTGGCACCGGTAAGCACGATGCCGAGCAGGTGGCGGCGCCAGGCCAGTGCGGCCGATTCGAACAGCAGGTCGATCGCAGGCCGCGAAAAATTCAGCGGCTCCGCGCGCGACAGTGCCAGTGTGAGTCCGGGCTCAACCAGCAGATGGTAGTCCGGCGGCGCCAGATACACGGTGCCGCCGGCAACGGGCTCCTTGTCCTCGGCTTCCTTCACCGGCAGCACGCAACGCCGCGCCAGGAGCGGTGCCAGCAATTCGCCCTTGTCCGCCGGCCGATGCAGCACCACCACCACCGCTGCCGTGCAGTGCGGCGGCAGCGCAGCGAGCAGGCGCGCCAGCGCTTCGAAGCCCCCTGCGGAAGCACCGATCGCGATCGCGGCGGGCGAATGCTGGATATCCGTCATCGTTGGCGTTCCGCTCACAGGCGCTGGTACAGGCGCTCGCCCGGCACCAGTTCCATGAAGGCATGCGCATAAGGAGAAAAGCGCAGGTTTTCCTTGGGGCCGATGCCGAGAAAGCCGCGGTGCACCAGCGAATCGTAGAACAGCTTCAGCGCGCGATCCTGCAAGTCGCGGTCGAAGTAGATCAGGACATTGCGGCAGGAAACGAGGTGCACTTCGGAAAAAACGCTGTCGGTCGCGAGACTATGGTCGGCGAACACGATCTGCGCCTTCAGGGACTGACGGAAGATCGCCTTGTCGTAACCGGCGTGGTAGTAGTCCGACAAGGAACGCGTGCCGCCGGCACGCTGGTAGTTCTCGCTGAACTGCGCCACCCGGTCCAGGGCGAAGATGCCGGATTCGGCCGCGCGCAGCGCGTCGTTGTTGATGTCGGTCGCGTAGATGATGGCGCGTTCGAGCAAGCCTTCTTCTTCGAGCAGGATCGCCAGCGACCACACCTCCTCGCCGGCACTGCAACCGGCGACCCAGATCTTGATCGAGGGATAGGTGCGCAGCACCGGCAGCACGTGCTCGCGCAGCGCCTTGAAATAGCTCGGGTCGCGGAACATGTCGCTGACCTGCACGGTCAGGTAGCGCATCAGGCCGGCAAACACCTGCGGTTCGTGCAGCACGCGGTCCTGCAGTTGCGACAAAGTCTTGCAGCCGAAATGATCCATGGCTTGCAGCATGCGCCGACGCAGCGAAGCCACGGCGTAGTGCCGGAAGTCGTGCTGGTACTTCAGGTACACGCCTTCGAGCAGCAGCTTGAGTTCGATATCGAAATCGGCATCCATGCTTGTGGCCTTGTTCAAAGGATGGCAGCGCTTACTTGGGCATCCAAACCCGGCATAGCGAAATCAACTGGTCGACCACGATGGGCTTGGCGATGTAATCGCTGGCGCCGGCTTCCAGACAAAGGCGGCGGTCGTCCGGCATCGCCTTTGCCGTCAGCGCAATCACCGGCAGGCGCTTGAATGCGGGATTCTTGCGCAGCTCTCGCGTCGCCGTCAGACCGTCCATGCCGGGCATCATCAGGTCCATCAGTACCATGTCGACCGGCTGCGCATCCTCCAGCCGCGCCAGCGCTTCCTGGCCGTTTCGCGCCACCACCACGGTCGCACCCAGCGGCTCCAGGATGCTGGTCAAGGCAAACACATTGCGCACATCGTCCTCGGCCACCAGAATGCGGCGGCCGTCGAACACGTTGTCGCGCTGGCGCGCCTGCTTGAGCATCTGCTGCTGGTCCGGTGGCAGGCTGGATTCGACACGGTGCAGGAACAGGGTCACCTCGTCGAGCAGACGTTCCGGCGAGCGCGCGCCCTTGATGATGATGGAACGCGAGTAGCGCTGCAGGCGCTGTTCCTCGTCGCGCGTGAGCACGCGTCCGGTGTAGACGATCACCGGCGGGAAAGCGTACTTGCCGCCCTGGGCAATGCGCTCCAGCAGGTCGAAGCCGGAACCGTCCGGCAGCATCAGGTCCATCACCATGCAATCGAAGGTGCGCGACGACAGCAGGTCGAGCGCGGACGCAACCGTGCCCGCGTGCGTGATCTCCACATCCTCGCCACCAAGCAAGGCGGCCAGGCTTTCGCCGAGCGCGACATTGTCCTCGACGATCAGCACGCGGCGTGCGTGCGTCTGCATGATCTTCTCCAGGCGGCCGATGGCATCGATCAACTGGTCGCGCGCCACCGGCTTCAGCGCATAGCCGACCGCGCCCAGCTCCAGCGCGCTCTGCGTGTAGTCGTCGACCGAGAGCACGTGCACCGGCAGGTGGCGCGTGGCCGGATTGCGCTTGATCTTTTCCAGCACCGCGAGGCCCGACTGGTCGGGCAGCCCGATGTCGAGCAGGATGCCGCTCGGCTTGTACTGCTCGGCCAGGCGCATGGCCTCGGTGCCGGTGGGCGCCAGCAGGCAATCGAAGCCGAGTTCGTGCGCCATGTCGTACATGATGCGGGCGAACTTCTCGTCGTCCTCGATCACCAGAATCACGCGTTCGCGCGAGAGACGGTCGCGGTCGTCGGGAACGAAGGTGGGGGCCGGCAAGTCCTGCGTCTTGGCCGGCCGCGCAACGGCGGCGGGTCTCGGTGGCGCGGCAGGCGCCGGCAGCGGCGCGGGTGCAGGCGGCACAGGCTTGGATACAACGGCCGGAACCTGCCCGGGAGCCTGCAGCACGGCGGGAATGTCGAGCACGAAGACCGAACCGACACCGGGCGTGCTGGTGAGGCTGACATCCCCACCGAGCAGCGCGGCCAACTGGCGCGAGATTGACAGACCCAGACCGGTGCCGCCGAAGGTGCGGCTGGTGCTGCCGTCGGCTTGGCGGAAGGCTTCGAAGATGACTTCCTGCTGCTCGGGGGCGATGCCGATACCGGTGTCGTGCACGGCGAAGCGCACGCGCCCGCCAGCGGCGCCGACCTCCAGTCGCACCTCGCCCTGCTGGGTGAACTTGATTGCGTTCGACAGCAAATTCTTCAGCACTTGCTGCAGGCGCTGGCCGTCGGTGATCAGTTCGGCCGGCACGCCGGGTTCGACCGCGAAGCGCAGCGCCAGACCTTTCTCCGCCGCCAGCGGTTCGAAGGTGCGTTCCAGCGCCGTGACTGCGCCCTGCACCGCGACCGGCTCCAGGGCCAGGTCGACCTGGCCGGCTTCGATCTTGGACAAGTCGAGGATGTCGTTGATCAGCGTGAGCAAATCGCTGTTGGCGGAGTGGATGGTGCGCGCGTAGCGCACCTGTTCCTCGCTCAGGCTGCCGGTCTTGTTTTCGGCCAGCACCGACGACAGGATCAGCGAGCTGTTGAGCGGCGTGCGCAGCTCGTGCGACATGTTCGCCAGGAATTCGGACTTGTAGCGGTTGGCCCGTTCCAGCTCAACCGTGTTCTGCTGCAGCGCCGATTGGGCTGCGGCGAGGTTGCGCTTCTGCTCTTCCAGCAACTGGTTGCGCTCTTCGAGTTGCACGTTGGCCTGTTCCAGCTCGCTGTGCTGCGCCTCGAGTTCGCTTTGCGATTCCTGCAGTGCGCGCGCATGCTCGGCCAGCTCCTCGTTGGTCACGCGCAGTTCTTCCTGCTGCGCCTGCAATTCTTCGCTCTGGGTCTGGGTTTCCTCCAGCAAGTCCTTCAGGTGCTGGCGGTAGTCGGCCGAGCGCAAGGCACTACCGATCTTTTCGGCAACCAGGCTCAGCAGCTTCAGTTCGTCATTCAGCGGCTGGGCGTGCAGGAAGCCGAATTCCATCACGCCGGTCACACGTCCATCCATCGTGATCGGGGCGATCAGAACCTGGGCCGGCTGAGTGCGCGCGGTGGCGGATTGCACGGGCAGGTAGTCCTCGGGGACCATGCGCACGATTTCGGCCCTGCCTTCGCGCGCCACCGCACCGACCAGCCCGGTTCCGACCGCGATTTCCTCGGGGGCTGCCTGCCCGTCCAGCGCGAACGAGGCCACGCGTACCAGCGTGTCGCCGCGACGCCGGTAGCACACCGCGACCTGCGCGCCCATGTAGCGAGCCAGAGCATGGACCACCTTCTCCGAAATCTCGCTCAGCGAACCTTCGCCGAGGATATTGCGCGCCACTTCGGCACGACCCTTCTCAATCCACATCAGATGCTGGGCCGTCAGCTTTTCGACGATCACGCGCCGTGCGAGAAAGGCCACGCCGGCCACCGTGAACACCGCCATGGCGCGGTTGAAGATCGCGACCGAAGGGTCGGCACCGGGCGGCGACAGGAAGTAACCGGCGATCATCAGCGGCAGCAGGCCGAGCGCGGTCCTGAAGGGCAGATCGGCACGTGAACCCAGCACGCACAGCAGAACCGGCAGCACATACAACACCCATTCGGCATAGCCGAGCGGCGTCATCGCATCGACCAGGAACACGAAGATGCTCAGCGCCAGCACATAGGCAAAGGAGTAGCGAGACGTCTGGTCGTAGGTAGCCATCGAATATCAGTGCAAGGAAATGGAGCGTTGGACCGGCCCTGCGCACTTAGCCGACGGGTGCGCCGACAGGGCGGCCGG
>DATBUE010000434.1:0-1638 GCA_036516375.1 Noviherbaspirillum sp.
ATGTGCCGGTGAAGCCGCTGCTGTGTCGCCTTGGGCTGCATCGCATGAGATCCTACACGTTGGACCCGGCGATGTTCATCTGCGACCGCGGTTGCGGGCGGACGACAAAGATCGACTAAGCAGCCTAGATCCCCATTGCAGCGCAGCGGGGATCGTGGGACACGGGATCAAGGAGTGCGACGATGGATGATGCTACGTTGGCGAAGCTCGCGCAGAAGCGGCTGAGGGACGAGATCGACTTGCTGTTCATAGATGCGGTCTTGCAGCGGGGCGCGTTCGCGCAAGACCAAGAGCTTGACGCGAAGATGAAGGAAGCTGGCTACCGCTGGTGTCCGTTTACGAAGGGGTGGGTCGCTTTATGAAGGAACACGGAATCCGACTGTTGACCTGGCGCGAGCTGGTCGAGGTTTATGGCGTCGCTTGCGAGCTTGAGGCCTCGGCCACGACCGCCGCTATTTGCCGCGAGGTCAACCGCCGTCGCCAGCATGGGCTGATTCCTGGTTGCCACCGCGAACCGGTTGCGGCATAACAGGATCGAAGGAGACGTTCTATGTCCGACACTTACCAGATCAACAGCGTCGAAGAGATCACCGTTGGCAAGGTTCGCACCGTCCGCGTTATCGGCGCCGACGAGTTTGCGGTCATGGCAAACGGCAGGCAGATCCAGATGCACGTTCCGCTGTGCTCGGGCTGCGATGAGCACGTCTATGCCGGCGATGCCTGTTCCTGCGGCATCGCGTGGAGCGAGGACGACGCCGGCAACTTGGTCGGGGAAGAGGCGTGATGATCCTCCCCCTGCTCATCGCCATCGCTTGCTACTGTTGGGGCGCTGCCCTGCTCGCCCGCGGTCTGCGTCTCGCCAGCGAACGCTCCGCGATTGTGGGCATCTCGCTGATGATTGGCGCTGCCGTCGCCGTCGGCGGCATTTTGGAAAGGATAATGCCATGAACCTGCACCAGCAATCCGCACTTATGATCCGTAGCCTCCTTGCTCAGATGCGCGGGGGCGTTACCGAGCATATCGTCTTCCCACAAGGGCGCCCCGCCATCAGCAGCGAAGAACTACTCGAGATGCTAGAGGCTCCTAAGGTCGGCGACGGAATGCCGGATGCGGCGCTCGCCATCGCCGAGCATGCGTTCCGGGCTGGTTACAGGCGCTGCGCCGTCAACTTCGACGAGAAGTATACTGACGAGGATCAGGCATACCACTTGGAAAACGAGGCGTGGGACGCCTACGATCCGCCCGAATATATCAAGGAGCTCAGCTGATGACCAACAGCACCCATACAGTCGAAGAGACTGTGGCCCACGTTATTTGCCGCAGCGGCAAGTTCGAGTGCGGACAAGGCACCTGCGCGCCGCTCTGCATGGATCAGCTTGGCTCGCCGCGCACCAGCCTCAACGGCTGTCACCACGCGGCCCGCATCCACGCAGACCTCGCCAGCAAGATTGTCGCCGCCCTCGCATCTCATTCCACCCCTGCTGGAGAGGATGACGCCCGACCGAGCGCTGTGCTTCATCAGCGGCGCGGTTGGCTGGCGGTCACGGTCGATTGGGCGATCAACGAATATGATGGTTGGTTTCTGGACGACCATTACGACAGCCGGGCGATCCTCGATAAGATCGTCACCCGCCTGCG
>DATBUE010000435.1:0-2010 GCA_036516375.1 Noviherbaspirillum sp.
GCTGCAGTTCGATCGGGTAGTCCACGTAAGCGCGCCAGACAGCAAGGTCGGTGTCGCGCACATCCACATACAGCTCGCCATGCCAGCCGCGCGGATCGGAAATCTTTTGCGCGAACGGCGGATGCTGGAACACGGCGCGCACATCCAGCGGCGCCGCCACATCCGTCGGGGGCCGCGCCTGCAGGGCTAGGCGATGGGTACGCCAGCCGTTGCGCAGGATCAGGTCGACCTGGTCGAGCACCAATGCCGGTGCTGCGCGCATGCGGTCATCCCAACGCAGGCGCCCGTTGCGGATATGGATTTCGTGCTGCGACAGCACCCAGTCGGCACCGCCGTCGTCGCTCTTGCGGCCGGGATCGATGGGGATGCCCGCGACGAAAATGCGGCCGTCCCGTTCGCGCCGGATCTCGAGCTCGGGCCGGTCGATCTCCAGGCTGTTCAAACGCAGTTCGCCGACCAGCAAGGTAAGCCATGACAGCGTCGCGTCGACACGCGGCAGCGTCAGCGCGGGCTGGCCAGCATCGTCATGGATGACCACGGTGTCGAGCGCCAGCCGCGGACGCAAGCCGGACCAGGACGCATGCAGCGCGCCGATCGAGACCGGCGTCCCCACTGCCCGCCCGGCAAGTTCCTCGATCTGGGGTTTGTAACCCTCGATATTGGGCAGCACCAGGTAGCGCAGCCCGAGTATCAGGGCGCAAAAAATGAAGTAGCCGACAACGACGGCCTTGAACAGGAACGAGATGGCGACACCGAATGTGCCTTGAGCCAGCCGGTAACAACCGCGCAGGAAATGCCAGGAGCGCCGCAACGGCGTGGCCGCCGTTTTTTCCTGTGCAAGTTGGGAGTTCGACATCAATCAGAGAGGGAAGCGGCTGCGGCGTAGAATACGTTGGTTTGCGTGCCGCGGAAGGATAGCACCAGCAGGAAACAGTGACCGCGCACCGCCAACCGCCGATTGCCGATTTCGCCCGCCGAAACTCCCGCCCTATACCGTGACCCCATCCCTACTCAGCAGTGACAAGGCTTCGCGCTTTCTGGCGCGCTGGTTGAACGCCGATCCCGACCGCGCAGCGGCCCTCGCCGGGCTGGCCGGATTATCCCTGACGCCCGAAGTGTTCGGCCGCCTTTTACAAAACGAAACAGCGGCCAACATGCCGCCGGCACGGGCAGTGCGCCGGGTGCGCAACCTGGTGATGTGCGCATTGATCGAGCGAGATCTTGCCGGGCGCGCAGAACTGAACGAAGTGCTTGAGACCATCAGCGCCTTCGCGGAGTTCGCGGTGCAGACGCATGTGGCTGCATTGAGCGAGGAATTGCGCGCCGCCCACGGGACCCCGGTGGGCGCCGAATCGGGCGAGCCGCAGGAAATGATCGTGCTCGGCATGGGCAAGCTCGGCGGACGCGAACTGAATGTCTCCTCCGACATCGACCTGATCTTTGTTTATCCGGAAGATGGCGAAACGCAAGCCAGCGCGCCTGGGCAGCGCGTCTTGTCCAATCATGAATTCTTTGTACGCCTGGGCAAGAAACTGATCGCAGCGCTGGCAGAAATCACCGAGGACGGTTTCACCTTCCGCGTCGACATGGCGCTGCGTCCGAACGGCGCGTCCGGGCCGCTGGCGGCCAGCTTCGGCATGGTAGAGGAATACCTGCTGGTACAAGGGCGCGAGTGGGAGCGCTACGCCTGGGTCAAGGCGCGCGCGTTGACCGGTCGCGCGCAGGACATCGCCGCGCTGGAACAGATCGTGCAGCCCTTCGTCTATCGGCGTTATCTGGATTTCAGCGCGATCGAAGCGATGCGCAACATGCACGCGCAGATCCGTGCCGAAGTGCGGCGCCAGGAAGCGCGCCATCCGGAGCGTAACCAGAACGTCAAGCTCGGGCGCGGCGGCATTCGCGAAGTGGAATTCCTGGCCCAGGTGTTCCAGTTGATTCGCGGCGGACGCGACCCGGAACTACGCGACCGTTCCACCCGGCGCACGCTCGACACCCTGGCCCGCAAGAACC
>DATBUE010000436.1:0-1889 GCA_036516375.1 Noviherbaspirillum sp.
CCAGGAAGCCGGTCTCGCCATCGACCACGGTGGACTTGATGCCGCCCACCGCGCTGCCGATGACGGGCGTGCCGCAGGCCATGGCTACCAGCGGCGTGATGCCGAAGGGTTCGTACAATGGCGTGGTGACGAACACATTGGCCGCGGTGTAGTAGTAGCGCAGGTGCTCGCGCTGGCGCTTGCCGGTGAACTGCACGCAATCGGCAATGCCCAGTTCCTCGGTCATCCGGATCAGGCGCCCCAGCTCCGGCGTGACATCCGGGTCCGGTTGTTCGGAATTGCCGCCGACGATCAACAGGCGCGCGCTGATGCCGTATTGCTGGCGCAGCAGGGCGGTGGCGCGGATCACGTTGTCCACGCCCTTGCGCGGCACCATACGCCCCAGTTGCAGCACAACGAACTCATTGGGCTTGAAGCCGAGCTGGGCGCGCGCGTCCTGGCCCAGCGGTGCGAATTCCACCGGGTCGAAGCCGCAGGGCACGATGTCGATGTTTGCGTCGTCCGCCCCATAGAGCTTCTGCATGTCTTCCTTGTCCTGCGGACATTCGGCAATGATGCGGTCCGCTTCCTGCATCAGCCTCTCCTCGATCGCGAAGCGCACATCGGGAAAGCCGTCGTCCTGCTTCTGCGACAGGCGGCGCACGCGGCCCAGCGCGTGGAACGTGATGACGAAGGGAATGCCGAGCGCATGCTTGATCTGCTGCGCAACCATGCCCGACATGAAGAAATTCGCGTGCACCAGGTCGTAGGGTTCCTGCTGCCGCCGCGCGAAGCGGATCATGTAACGTGCGAACTGGTCCATGTAGGGCAGCATTTCTTCCTTGGCGATGTACTGCGCCGGCCCGGCCGGCACATGCACGACGCGCACGCCCGGCTTCCAGTTCAGCACCGGCGCCTGGTGTTCGTTGTCGCGCCGGGTGAACACGTCCACCTGATAGCCGAGCGCCGCCAGTTCGCAGGCCACTTGCGCGACGTACACATTCTGTCCGCCGCTATCGACACTGCCGAGCGGCGCGATGGGCGACGCGTGCTCGCTGATCAAGGCAATTTTTCTCATTGGTTATCCGGGTAAATGATGAGCGAAAGCTTTGCTTGTGTTGTCTCGGCAGGCTGTCGTGAAGCTGCCGGGCAACCCGTTCTCTCGGCCAGCGGCCCTGCATCCCCTGCATGCATGTGCACTGCGCGGCTTCGGTCACGGTGGTCTGTTACGTTTTTCAACAGTTCGCTAGCAATCCACGTACCTGCATTGAAAATCTGCATTGGCGATATGAAATGCAGACAGGTGGGAAGCGCGTGCAGGACCACGTGTTCTTCGCTCGCAGTAATGCTCGCAGTAATAAATACAGCGGGCTGTAAAAACGCTGCTTGCGTTAAGCCAGTTCACCGACTGTTAGCTGTGATTTACGGCACATGACATGTGGCGCTTGCAGGAAAGCATGCAGTCAGGAAAGTGGCACGGTCTCTGCATTGGGAAAAATCTGTCTTGCCGATGGAAGTACGCTGCCCAGCCAGCGCCCATCGGCATCACCGCCAACAATGAACAAGGAGAAAGCCATGTGGGAAAAGAACCTGAAACTCGGCGCTCTCGTCATGTCCGTCGCCGCCTTGAGCGCCTGCGGCACGACCAATGAAACCAGCAGCAGCGCCTCGCTTCCGGCAGCCAGCACCACGGCGACAGCCAGCGGCTATGGCGTCGTGCATTCGATTACCGTTGTGCCGCGCGAGCGCGCAGGCATTGGCCTGGGCACCATCGCGGGTGCGGTAGTCGGCGGTGCAATCGGCAACCAGATCGGTGACGGCAGCGGCCAGACCGCAGCAACTGTGGCCGGTGCGGCCGGCGGCGCCTTGGCCGGACGTGCGATGGAGCGCAATGCAGCCGATCAGGTCTA
>DATBUE010000437.1:0-1706 GCA_036516375.1 Noviherbaspirillum sp.
ATGCGACGCAGTTCCTCGCGCACTACTTCCTGGGTAATGAAGTTGTGTTCAAGGAAATCGGACAAGCCTTCGCCGATCCGATCCTTGTTGCGCGGGATGATGGCCGTGTGCGGGATCGGCAAGCCGAACGGGGAGCGAAACAGAGCGGTGACCGCAAACCAGTCCGCCAGCGCACCGACCATCGCGGCCTCGGCGAAGGCTGCGACGAAGGAAAGGGGCCAATAAACATCCTGCCAGTAACGCGCGAACAGGAACAGCACGGCCATCGCCAGCAGCAAGCCGGTGGCGAGCCGGCGCGTGCGCTGCAATCCGCGCTCGGCCTGGTTTCCGGTAATTGATGTCTTGGTGATCGGCATCTCGCGTATTCGAACCGCTTGCACCCCGCTTGGTTCATCTGCAACAACACTTCGACTTTATGAGGGCTTTTGTGCAGTGCGAGAACCAAACGCCGGGCCGCGGTTCGAACGGCCATGCACACCCTCTACACGATGCCTGCGCGCACGCGCGCTCCCGTCCCCACGCTGCCGTGGGTTTCGCTGGCCGTCACCGGCATGCAAATGTGGTCGGCCGCCGCGGTCGTAATCCAGCAGCGGGTCACGCGCATGGTATTGGCCGGCCCGAATCCGAACGCGCGCGACCGGCGCGAATTCCAGCGCATGGGCATAGAAAAGCTGGAAGCAGCAGCCGAGTCCGCCAACGCAATGGCGTGGCATTCGGCAGCCAGCGTGCCCCAGGCCGGCATGCTTGTGATGCAGCAATGGGTGCGCGTGGCGCCGAACGTGTTCGAAGCGGCACTGCAAGGCCCGGCAGCCCTGTTCGCACTGCAAGGCGCATGGTGGCAATCGCTCATGAGAAATTACTCCGCGCTCGGCTCGCACCATCTGGACACGGCCGCCACCGTCGCTCGCCACGGGATGCATCCGCTGCACCGGCGTGTGACGGCCAACGCGCGGCGCTTGAGCGCGATCAGCTCCAGGTCGCGCTGAGGCGGTCGGGCAAAGCCGAGATTTTCCGGCCCGCCCATTTTTTTTCCCTGTGCCATGGAACCATGGCGCGCGCACGGCCATTAATCTGTGTGGAAAGCGTCGCCCCCGCGGCCGCTCCCATTCACAGAAAGGAGGCCGCCATGACCCAACTCAGCATTTCCCCGTCCTCGGTACTTTCGGTACTGACTGCCTACCCGCGCTGCCTGATCGCGGAATCCATCGAATTCCTGCGCGCAGCGCGCCGCTATTACCCGAACCGTCGTTTCCTGCGCACCGAATTGCTATGCCAGCTCGCCTACTGGTCGCGCAGTCCGGAAGCCATCTGCCGCCGCTACCTGCGCGACGCGCCGGAGGATGAAGTACAGAAGATTTACGGCGAGACTTTCCTCACCACGCTGGAACAGATTGCCGATGCGGCCGAAGTGAGCGCTGACGATGTGGTGTACGAACTCGGCTGCGGACGCGGACGCGGCGTGTTCTGGTTCAATACCGTGCGCGGCTGCCGCAGCGTGGGCGTGGACATCAACCGCTACTTCATCATTCAGGCGCGACGCATCCAGCGCAAGGCAGAGATCGAGGGCGTCGACTTCGTGCTGGGCAACGTGCTCGACATCGACTATGGCGACGCCGACTTCATCTACCTGTACGGCACCGCGTTTTCGGACCGCGCCATCGTGCGCCTGGTACGGCGTTTCGAAAGCCTGCGCAGCGGCACCCGCG
>DATBUE010000438.1:0-4071 GCA_036516375.1 Noviherbaspirillum sp.
CGCCCTTCGGCAGGCCCCCTTGTTCCGCAGCCAATCCGCCTCGGCCTCGACTGAGCCGGCCAGGGTGAATCCGCTCTAGTCGTGAGTCTGCGACGCCAGCAGATCCCAGGCCGCGATGAACAGCGCGGCAATCAAGGGGCCGATCACGAAGCCGTTTAGCCCGAACAGGGCCATGCCGCCCAGCGTGGAAATCAGCACCACGTAGTCCGGCATCTTGGTGTCCTTGCCGACCAGGATGGGGCGCAGCACGTTGTCCACCAGCCCGATCACCAGCACGCCGTAGGCGATCAGGATCACGCCCTGCCAGATCGACCCGGTGATCAGGAAGTAGATTGCCACCGGCATCCAGACCAGTCCGGCGCCGACCGCCGGCAGCAGCGACAGGAAGGCCATCACCACGCCCCACAGCACCGCGCCCTGGATGCCGAGGATCGCGAAGATGATGCCGCCCAGTGCGCCTTGCGTGATTGCGACGACGATATTGCCCTTCACGGTGGCGCGGATCACGGTGGTGAACTTGCTGATCAGGTTGCGCTTGTGCTCTTCCGATAGCGGGATCGCGTGGCGGATGCGCGCCGACAGCATCGCGCCGTCGCGCAGCAGGAAGAACAGCAGGTAGAGCATCAGCGCGAAGCTGATCAGGAACTGGAACGTGTTCTGGCCGATGTTCAGTGCCTGGGTGGCAAACAACTGGCTGCCCTGCATTGCCCCCTCGGACAGGCGCGCGCGCAGCGCGTCGACTGTGCCGAAGCCGTAGCGGTCCAGCGCGTCGGCCAGCCAGGCGGGCAAGGCATCGATGAAGCGCAGGAAGTAGGCGCCGAAATCGAGTTGGCCCGAGCGCATCATTTCCACGACTAGGTTGACTTCCTTGACCAGCGAAAGGGTGATGGCCGTGAGCGGAAAGATCACGATCAGCAGGCACAGCAACAGGGTGGTAAGGGCGGCCAGGTTGCGTCGCCCGTTCATGCGCCCGACGAGTTTGCGGTAGAACGGCGCGAACAGGATCGCCAGCACGGCGCCCCAGAACACCGCGCCATAGAACGGCAGCAGGATCCAGAAGAAGGCGACCGATACGACGATCAGGAGGGCGAGGAAGGTTTTTTGCTGAAGCGCGGGATTGTTCATGAAAGTGGTGAGCGTGGGTTCGCTGGCGTTTTATCATGCCGCCCCGTGCCCGGCAATGACGCCCCGCACTTGAGATCACCCTGAGCCAGAAAACCATGAATGCTTCCGTCCTGTTCAACAGCTTGGTCGGCGCCGCCTTGCTGCCGCCGCTGAATCTGGTGCTGCTGGCCGCACTCGGCCTGTGGCTGCGCCGGCACCGGCCGCGGCTGGGCGCGCTCATGGTCGTCGGCGCGCTGGCCTTGCTGCTGGTGTTGAGCACCAAGGCCGGTGCCCGTCTGCTGCTGGCGCCAATCGAACGCATGTCGATGCCGCTAGCGGCGCCCGCGCAAAGCGGTGCGCAAGCCATCGTCGTGCTTGGCGGCGGGCGCATCGAGAATGCGCCCGAATATGGCGGCCACGATCTGCCCTCGCACGTGACCTTCCCGCGTGTGCACTATGGCGCGCGCCTGCAGCGCGAGACCGGCTTGCCGCTCCTGACCAGCGGCGGCCGGCCGGAGGACGCCAGCAGTTCGGAAGCGGCGCTGATGGCGCGCGCCCTGCGCGAGGAGTACGCAGTGCCGGTGCGCTGGCTGGAAGAAGAATCGAACAACACCGAGCAGAATGCGCAGTACAGCGCGCGCCTGCTGCATCCCGCAGGCATACGCCGCATCCTGCTGGTGACCGATGCATTGCACATGCCCCGCGCCCAGTCGGCCTTCCTGCGTGCCGGCTTCGACGTGGTGCCGGCCCCGACCGGCTTTCTCGCGGCCGGCCCGCTCGGACCCGGCAGCTTCATCCCGCACGGCGAGGGCTTGCGCCGCTCCCACTATGCGATGCATGAATGGATCGGCATTTTCTGGTATCGCGTGCGCTACGGCAGTTAAAAGCGCGCAATTCCAGGTTTCATTTTGCGCACGATATCGATAATGCTAGAATGCGCATTCGCTAACAGTCTCTTCGATGCCACCGGCATCATCCAATGAGGGCTTGCTGATTACTGCAAGTCCTTTTCAAAGTTTCAGGCACTGCGGTGCCGGTCTCGCTGGTTGCACAGGATCTTTTCCTTGCAGCTTTTGTTACTAACCTCCGGACTTCCCTGCAGCGTCCCGCGCTGTGAGCCGCGTCAATTAGTCCGGAGCGTCGAGCACACACTTTTCATCGCTACCTGCCTCTGCAGGTGCCGGCACGCCCGCCGCTGCGCGCGTGTATCCGCTCGACAAAGGCGCAATCACGCGCCGTCACGCTTGCGCTTGCAGGTGCATTTGCACCGAAACAGGGAACAAAACGACAATTTTTATCTCTACCAAGGGTCGCGTTTTATTCCCCGCCATTTCGGTCAAATGGACATGCAAGCGGACGTCCAACACGATAAGGGGAGCAAACCATATGTGCGGTATCGCCGGAGAAATACGTTTCGATAGCAACTTTGCAGATGTACGTTCGGTCGTGAACATGACCGAAGCCCAGTCGCGACGCGGCCCGAACGGCGAGGGCATCTTCAGTCTGGGCCCACGCTGCTTCGGCCATCGGCGCTTGTCCATCATGGACCTGAGCGAGCGTGCTCACCAGCCCTTCGTCGACAACATGCTGGGCATGGGCATCGTGTTCAACGGTGCCATCTACAACCATCACGAATTGCGCGCCGAGCTGCGCGAGGCCGGCTACCAGTTCGCCTCCAATGGCGATACCGAGGTCATCATCAAGGCCTGGCACAAGTGGGGACCGAAGGCGCTGGAGCGCTTTCACGGCATGTTCGCGTTTGCGCTTTGGGAGCGCGATTCCGGCATGACCTATCTGGCGCGCGACCGCCTCGGCATCAAGCCGCTGTACTACTCGCTCGACAATCACCGCCTGCGCTTTGCATCGGCCTTGCCGGCGCTGCTCAAGGGCGGCGACATCGACACCTCGCTCGACCTGCACGCGCTGCATCACTACCTGTCCTTTCACGCCGTCGTGCCGGCGCCGCACACGATGCTGCGCGGCGTGCGCAAGCTGCCGCCTGCGACCTGGATGGCGGTGCACCCCACCGGCAAGTGCGAAAGCCAGGAATGGTGGACGCTCGAATTCAAGCGCGATGCCGCGGACGAGGCGCGCAGTTTCGGCGAGTGGAAGGAGATGGTGCTCGATGCGCTGCGCCTATCCGTCAAGCGCCGCCTGGTGGCTGACGTGCCGGTGGGTGTGCTGCTTTCCGGCGGACTCGATTCCAGCCTGATCACCGGCCTCTTGGCCGAGGTCGGCACGCCGGACTTGCGCACCTATTCGATCGGCTTCGATGCGGTCGACAAGGAAGAGGGCAACGAATTCAAGTACTCGGACCTGGTGGCCGAGCACTACAGCACCATCCACGAGAAGCTGCACATCCCGGCCGACGACCTGCTGAAAGCCGTGCCCGATGCGATTGCCGCCATGGCCGAGCCCATGGTCAGTCACGATGCTGTGGCCTTCTACCTGCTGTCGCAAGCGGTCTCGAAGCACACGCGCGTAGTGCAGAGCGGGCAGGGCGCCGACGAGGTGTTCGGCGGCTACCACTGGTATCCGCCGCTGTCGGATGTGAACGATACCGCCAAGGGTGTGCAAGCCTATCGCAAGGTGTTCTTCGACCGCAGCCACGAGGAAATGCTCTCGCTGCTCTCGCCGGAGCTGGGTATCGAGGATGTCAGCGGCCATTTCGTCGAAAGCCATTTCGCCAAGCCTGGCGCCGAGAGCGTGATCGACCGTGCACTGCGTCTGGATACAACCGTGATGCTGGTCGATGACCCGGTCAAGCGCGTCGACAACATGACCATGGCCTTCGGCCTGGAAGCGCGCGTGCCCTTCCTGGACCACGAGCTGGTCGAGCTGGCCGCGCGCATTCCGGCCCAGCACAAGATCGCCGAGGGCGGCAAGTATGTGCTGAAGGAAGCCGCGCGTAGCGTGATCCCGGCGGCGGTGATCGACAGGCCCAAGGGTTACTTCCCGGTGCCGGCG
>DATBUE010000439.1:0-2762 GCA_036516375.1 Noviherbaspirillum sp.
GTAGCTGGCGAAGGCCACGCGCGGATTGCGCTGCAGGTCGAACAAGGCAGACATCGTTTTCCCTCCCTGCTCAGGCGCGGTCGGCCACGCGCTCGCCCATCAAGCCTGAAGGTCGTAGCGTGAGCACGGCGATCAGCACGACGAAGGCAAAGATGTCCTGGTAGTGACTGCCGAGGAAGTCACCGGTCAGCTCGCCGATATAACCGGCACCCAGCGCCTCGATCAGGCCGAGCAGGATCCCGCCCAGCATTGCGCCGTAGATGTTGCCGATGCCGCCCAGCACGGCGGCGGAAAATGCTTTCAGGCCGGGCAAAAAGCCCATCGCGAACTGGGCCGTGGCGTAGTTCGCCCCCCACATCACGCCAGCCACAGCCGCCAGCGCGGCACCGATGGCAAAGGTGGCGACCACGACCTTGTTCGCATCCACGCCCATCAGTCCAGCCACGCGCGGATTTTCGGCGGTGGCGCGCATCGCGCGTCCCATGCGGGTCTTCTCGATGAGCAGCACCAGCAAGGCCATCGCAGCCACGGCCAGAATCAACAGCATCACCTGGGTCGGCGAGATCACGGCACCCATGATTTCGTAGGGTTCGAAAGGCATCACCTGCGGGAAGGGAATCGGGCTGCGGCCCCAGATCAGCATTGCGATCGTTTGCAGCAGGATCGAGACGCCGATCGCGGTAATCAGCGGCGCCAGCCGGGGCGCATTGCGCAGGCGCCGGTAGGCCACGCGTTCGATGAACATGCTGAGCAAGGCGCATACCGGTATCGCACCGAGGATGGCGATGCCGAGCTTGACCACACCCGGCAGCTCGGGCGCCACGTTCTGCAGGATATTGAGGATGACCACCCCGACCATCGCACCGATCATCAGCACGTCGCCGTGGGCGAAGTTGATCAGGTTGAGCACGCCATACACCATGGTGTAGCCGAGGGCGATCAGCGCGTACATGCTGCCGAGCACCAGCCCGTTGATGATTTGCTGGATGAAGATATCCATACGTCCCCGTTCTCGTTCGTTGTTTCGGTTGGACTGGTAACGCCGCGGCGCCTCCCTGAAACGCGGCAGAACGTGCGCACCATAACAAAACGGCACCCGAAACGGGCGCCGTCTGATCAAAATTGAAGCTGGCTCAACGGAAAAAGTCCGATCCGCATCAAATCTCGGCAGTACGCGGTGCCAGGCCTTTCGGAAGTGGGAACACGATGTTCTCTTCCACGCCCGGCAGCGCACGCACGCTCGAAGCGCCCAGTGCTTTCAATCGCGCCACCACCGCCTCGACCAACACTTCCGGTGCGGAGGCGCCGGCCGTGACGCCGATGCGATGCCTGCCTTCGATCCAGGCCGGATCGATGCGCTCTGCATCGTCAACCATGTAGGCCTCGGTGCCATGCTTGTGCGCGACTTCGCGCAGGCGATTCGAATTCGAGCTGTTGGCGCTGCCGACCACGATCACCACATCCACCTGCGGCGCCATGAACTTGACCGCCTCCTGCCGATTGGTGGTGGCATAGCAGATGTCGCCCTTCTTCGGCTCGGCAATGTTCGGAAAACGGCGCTTGAGTGCGGCAATCACTTCCAGCGTGTCGTCCACCGACAAGGTGGTCTGCGAGACGTAGGCCAGCTTGTCGGGGTCGCGCACCTGCAGCTTCTCGACATCGGCGACTGTCTCGACCAGGTACATGCCGGCATCCGACTGCCCCATCGTTCCTTCGACTTCGGGATGGCCTTCGTGGCCGATCATGATGATTTCGCGCCCTTCGCGCCGCATCTTGGCCACTTCGACGTGCACCTTGGTCACCAGCGGACAGGTCGCATCGAACACCCTCAGCCCGCGAGCTTCGGCGTCAGCCTGCACGGCCTTGGAGACGCCATGGGCTGAAAAAATCACGGTATTACCCGGCGGAACTTCGTCGAGCTCCTCGACGAACACTGCACCCTTGCGGCGCAGGTCATCCACGACATACGCGTTATGCACGATCTCGTGACGCACGTAGATGGGCGCCCCAAGCTCGGCCAGCGCGCGTTCCACGATTTCGATGGCCCGATCCACCCCGGCACAAAAGCCGCGCGGCTGGGCCAGCAGAATTTCCTTTTCCATCGAGTCCCTCCTTACAGGATGCCGATGATGCGCACCTCGAAGCGCACCGCTTGCCCTGCCAGCGGATGATTGAAATCGAAGAGCGCACCGTCGGCGTCGATAGCGCGCAACACGCCGGCAAAACGTCCGCCGCTGGGCGCATTGAATTCGACCAGATCGCCGACCACATACTCGGCGCCCATTTCGGAGTTCTCTTCCAGCGTTGCGCGCGAGACGCGCTGCACCAGATCCGGATTACGCGGGCCGAAGGCCTGCTCGGGAGCCAGCTCGAAAGTTTCGTGCGCGCCTTCGGGCAGCCCGAGCAGACAGGCCTCGAGGAAGGGAGCCAACTGGCCGGTACCCATCTGTAGCGTGGCGGGGCTCTCGTTGAAGGTGCTGACGATGTCGCTGCCATCGGGCGCGGCGAGCCGGTAGTGCAGGGTCAGATAAGCGGATTCGGTAACAACGGGGGCGAGGGAGGCGGACATGGGGATGCGTGAGCGAAAAGACAGGCGCTATTGTATGCCACCGCCTGTTTCCTCCCGCTGCAGATTCCGCCAGCTCCCCGCGCAGATCCACTCGTCCAGCAAGACCCCAAGCCAATCTTGCCAATCGGACAAACCGCACCTCTATAATCTTGCCTTTGTTACAACCACGAGTTTCAACATGGCGATTACCGAC
>DATBUE010000440.1:0-1932 GCA_036516375.1 Noviherbaspirillum sp.
GGAGTAAGTGCTGGAGACGAAAACTTGGAGACGACGCTTCATAAGTGAAATTTACCTCGTTATAAATTGCAAAACGCCGCCTCAATATTGGCACCTGCGTGTCAACACCAAAACAAAGAAGTTGAAAGGTCGCTTGAATACTGGCCAATCTTTGCCAATTCTGCATTTATGAGCAGTATCAATAACAGTGATTAATCGCGCAGCCGCCGCCGCGTGTCCCTTCAGATACAGGAACGTGCGCGTTGAATCCTGCGACCGCTCCCCCTCGCCCTTCAGCTAGTCCACGATAAACAGCTTCGCGCCAACAGTGGTGGAAGACCGGTGCGGTTCCCCATTGTCCGCAACTTGATAGCTCATGCCCGGCTTGAGAACAAAGGTCCGGCCGTCTTCTAGCTCGGTATGCAATTCCCCCTCCAGGCACAGCAGTATGTGCCCCTTCGCACACCAGTGGTCCGCGAGATAGCCGGGGGTGTACTCGACCATACGCACACGTATCGTGCCGAAATGGCGGGTACGCCAGTACGCGAGGCCGCTTTCTCCCTTGTGCACGGTAGGCGCGATCTCGGACCAGTCGGTCGTACCGAAGGGGATATCCATCAACTGCATGACTTGCTCCTGAAAGGGAATCCGGCAGCCTGATGGCTGCTGTCCTTGCAAATTCGGCCAGACGCTTTGTGCCGCCCGCTAGCGAACGGGCCCTACGCCCTTCACGTTGCTTGTATACGGTGGCAACGCCTTCAACGACTTCCCTACCGCCTGCGCATACAAAGGCATCACCTTCGGCAGCGCTGTACGCATCTCCGCAATGCGCGTCTTGCCCGCCGGATGCGTGGACAGCCACTGCAAGCCCGTGTCCTTGCTGACGCGGGCCATCTTTTCCCACAGCGCGATCCCGGCACGCGGGTCGTAACCGGCGCGGGCGACGATGTCGAGGCCGACCAAGTCGGCTTCGGTTTCGTCCTGGCGCGAGAAGCGCAGGATCGCGAGGTTGGCGCCGGCGCCAGCGGCGGCATCGGTGACCGAGGGGTCGATGCCGAGGATGGCGGACAGGCCGAAGCCGAGCAGGCGCGAGCCGGCGTTGGTCAGCGTCGATTTCGCAAGGCGCTCGCGGCCATGCTCGCGCAGGGCGTGGGCGATTTCATGGCCCATCACGACGGCCGCTTCGTCGTCGGTAAGTTTGAGTTGCGCGAGGATGCCGGTGAAGAAAACGATCTTCCCGCCGGGCATGCAGAAGGCGTTGATGTCGGACGTGCTGATGACGCTGATTTCCCAATTCCAGCGCGCGGCATTGTCGTTCCAGCGCTGCGCGTGCGGAATGATCTTTTTCGCCATTGCGCGCAGGCGCTGCACTTGCGGATGGTTATCCGGCAGCAGCGCGCCCTTTTCTCCGGCCTGTTGCTTGAGGCTGGTGTACTGCTGCAGCGCGGCCTGTTCCAGTTCGGCTTCGGGCACCAATTGGCGCAGCCGCGACATCTTTTCGACTTCGATGCCGCCGACTTGGTCGGCTGCGAAAACCGGCGCGGCGAGCAGGAGCGATGCTGCTATCGATGCCAGTGTGCCCGTGATCTTGTTCATTTCCCCTCCGCTTTATGCATGGTCCTCGGCGTGCGCTGCCTCGCCACCGAGGCGTACGCGCGGACGCAGCCAGAAAAATATGGCGATGGCCGGCACGATCGCAAGCGTCGTGATCCAGAAATAAGGCGCATAGCCGACGGCTTCGACGATGCGGCCGGAATAGAAACCGAGCACCTTGCCGGGCAGCGTGATGAGCGAGCTGAATAGCGCGTATTGCGTCGCGGTGTAACGCTGGCTGACCAGGGCTGACAGATAGGCCACTGCGGTGGTACCAAGCACGCCTTGCGCGAGGTTCTCCCCGGAGATCACGAAGGTGAGCATGGCGACATTGCCGTTGGCGCCGATCAGCCAGAGATA
>DATBUE010000441.1:0-4555 GCA_036516375.1 Noviherbaspirillum sp.
GCGGGGGCAACCGCCGTGCCAGTTCGTGCCGCAAATGCTTTCCCATTGCATTCTTCCTGCACGGCTCATGACTGCCAACCTGCGCCCGCGCAGGACCTCACCAAACCTCCATCCGTAGCAGCCGACGAAGTCGCCGTGCAAGGCGGTTTCCCCGAACTTCGTCCGCCTCAAAGACCGACTGCGCTCCCGGTCTGAAATTCATTTAAAACAAGTGTTCTTCCGCATTCCCGCCACATTTCATTAAATAAAAAATGAACATAAGTAACGGATTTTTTTATATTGGTTTTATCTGAAAAATATTTATTCATTGAATATTTATTGAAACGCAAGAGACAAGCGCATTAACACTTCCATGCATGCCATCAACTCCAATTAACGACTCATCTAAATATCGATATACATCTTGAAGTTCGCCTGCCATTGACTAGATTTCTACTACTCTGATCTCTAAATCCGACGAGGGATGCGGACCGCTGGCATCGGTGCAAGTGTCCTCTTCTCTCCTTCAGGTTCGCTAGAGCCAACATTGTTCAGCAGGTGCAAACCGCAGTCTCGCCCCCAATCAATTCACTCAACTGAATCATCGCTTAACGAGCCTTTCAGCAAACCCGCCCGTGCGGATTGAAAACATTCAAGCCGCCCCGACACCCTCCTGGAAATCGTGCGGACTTCCGAGGTGCCGCGACTTCCAATGGAGGAATAATCATGAACAAGTTTTTTGCAATTCTGGGAACGGTGGCATTCACAGCGCTGACCGGATGCGGTGGATCGAGCGGAGACGGAGCCAGCAGCGGTTCTTCCGCGGATGGCTCTTCCTCGGAGGGTAGCGGGCAGACTGTCGCAGCCGCCAATGGCAACGAGCGTCCCTGGATGAACAGGGCGCTTGCCGCCCCCGCCCGTACGCAGGCGCTGCTCGCTGCAATGACTCTGGACCAGAAGATCCAGCAGCTCTACAACCTGCCGGTCCTCAACGAAGACCTGCAGGACGAGAACCCGCCCTGCGAGTTCCAGCGGGTGGGCCGCCATATCGAGGGCATTCCGGAACTCGGGATTCCGACCTTCCGCTTTGCCAACGGCGGCACCGGAATCCGCGGCGGGGATTGCTTGCCCGAACCGACTGCGACCGGGTTGCCAAGCGCAGTGGCCGCCGCAGCGACTTTCAATCCCGAGGTGAATTTCCGGTGGGGGCAGGTGCTGAGCGATGAAATCCGCGCGTGGGCGCACCACTCGCTGTGGGGGCCAGCATTCAACATGATCCGCACGCCCTTCGGCGGCCGCAACCACGAATACATGAGCGAGGACCCTTACCTCGCCGGGACGATTGCAACCCAGCAGGTACGAGGTATCCAGTCGAGCGGCAAGACGCACGCGACGGTCAAGCACTTCGTGGGCAACGAGTCGGAATACCAGCAGGAGCGCTGGACCGCGGCTTCAAGAATTCCTTCGCGGGCGATGCACGAAATCTATTTGCTGCCCTTCGAGATGACGGTGAAGGACGGTAAAGCGGCGTCGGTCATGTGCGCCTTCCCCGATCTCAACTTCGAATGGGCTTGCGAGAACGCACCGTTGCTGAAGCAGACCTTGCGCGAACGGTGGGGCTTCGATGGCTACATCGTCAGCGACCGCCGCGCCATGCACAGCACGGTGAAGTCGATCCTGGCCGGAACCGGATTCGAGCTGGATTTCGAGCCGGAGTTTTACCGTCCGGAGCTGATCAAGGCGGCCATCGTGGCAGGCGAGATTACCGAGACAGACATCGACCGCCTGCTCGCCCCGCGCTACCAGAAGATGTTCGAGTTCGGGCATTTCGACGAGCCTTACGACACCTTCCTGCAGCCCGATTTGCTGGGGAACGCCCAGGTTGCGCGCAGGGCGGCCGATGAAGCCGTGGTCCTGCTCAAGAACGATGGCTTGTTGCCGCTTAATCCCAACATCACTTCGGTGGCACTGATCGGCGCCAGCTGGTTCGCAGGCCAGGCGACCCTGCCACCCCGCAGCAGCAACCGTGACGAATTGGTGACCGTCAACGCGCCCTATACGGTATCGCCCCAGCAGGGCCTCGAGAATACGCTGCGCAGACTCGGCTCCCCCGCAACCGTGAGGTACAACGATGGCGATGTCATCGACGACGCGGTGAAAGTGGCGCAAAGCGCCGATGTGGTCATCCTCATGGTCGGCGACCGTCCCCGGGAAACCCAGGACGTCGAAACGCCATCGCTGCCCTCTGTCACCGGAACCAATCAGGACCTGCTCGTTCCGCGCATTCTGGAAGCCAATCCGAATACGGTGGTGGTACTGAAGACGCAGGGCTCCGTGCTGATGCCCTGGGAGCCGCAGGCACGCGCACTGGTCCAGGCGTGGTATCCCGGTCAGGAGGATGGCAATGTCGTTGCGGACATCCTGTTCGGAGTGAACAATCCTTCGGGCAAGCTGCCTGTCACCTTCGGCAACACCGAGCGCGAGGCCGCGTACGAGACCGAGGCGCAATATCCGGGCACGCGCGAGAACAATGGCAAGGGCGGCAAGAGCTGGGATCCGGAACCCGGCCAGCCGCAGCTCGTGGCGAACTACCTCGAGAACCTGCTGGTCGGCTACCGCTGGTACCAGGCACGCAACGTGGAGCCGCGCTTCCCCTTCGGCCACGGCCTGTCGTACACGACCTTCAGTTACAGCGACCTGAACCTGACTCCCTCCACCGCGGCCAACGGGCAAACCGTGCTGGACGTGGAATACACGGTCACCAACACCGGCACGCGTGCCGGACAGGAAGCATCGCAGGTGTATTTGACCCTGCCGGCGGAGGCTGAGGAGCCATTCAAACGACTGGTGGGCTTCCGCAAGGTCGACCTGCAGCCGGGCGACAGCGAGCGCGTCTCGGTGCAGCTCGACTGCAGCGCGTCGAATCATCCGTTCTCGTACTTCCGACCCACCGACGATACCGACCTGCGGCAATGGGCCAACGGCGATTGGGTCACGCCCAGCGGGGAATTCACCGTACATGTGGGTACCTCGTCGGCCCAGACCCCCTTGCAAAGCCCGGTTTCACTGGCCTTGCAAGGCTGCGCATCCTGAGCTGCGCCTTTCTGCGAGCGCTCCGGCCTGAGCCCTGAACCTGGCTTTCGCGAGGCGCACGCACGGGCGACAGTGCCTAACCCTGAGGAACAGAAAATGTCCAGCGATCCTTCCAAGTCCGACAAGACAGCACCGTCGTCCAACCGCACATCCGGAACGCCGCATCCAGGCAGACGCAGCCTCCTGATCCAGATGTCCGCCCTCCTGGGCGTGTCTCTAGTCCCGGGACTGGTCATCCATGGGGGCAATGCTTTTGCCCAACAGCCACCTGCGGCGGATCCCGAAGCAGCTGAAACCGACGCCCAGATCACAGTGACCTTTCAGCCGGCCAGCCAGGCCAAGAACCTGGACAGCCGCTTCGCGGGCCTGAGCTACGAGAAGGACAAGCTTACCGAGCCGCTGTTCACGCCGACCAACCTCGCCCTGCTTCAGTTGCTGCGCCTGCTGGGGCCGGGCGTGTTGCGCATAGGCGCCAACGCCGTGGACCGTTCGAGCTGGAATGGTGCGGTGAAGGGGCTCACGCCGATCCTGCCGGAGCATATCGATGCGCTGGCCACTTTCGTACAAGCCGCGCAATGGCAGGTTATCTATGGCGTCAATATGGCGCGCAATACGCCGGAGAATGCCGCGAGCGAAGCGGCCTATGTCGCTTCGCGCCTGGGTCCATCGCTGCTGGCCTGGGAAATCGGCAACGAACCCGATCTCTATCGCCGGCACAGATACAGGCCGCGTGACTGGACTTACGAGGACTACATCCGCGAGTGGCGCGCCCTGCGCGACGCGATGAGTGCGGCTACTCCCGGCATACCGTTCAGCGGCCCGTCGACGGCCTATAACGTGCCGGTGTTCACCTTGCCGTTCGCACGCGATGAAGGCAGCCGTGTGCCGCTGCTGACGCATCACTACTACCGCGCCGACCGCGACGATCCCGATTCCACGCTGGACCTGCTGCTGAGACCCGATCCCAACCTGATGCCCGAACTGGACACACTCGTGGCAGCCGCGGCAGAGGCCGGGATGACACAAGGCGTGCGCATCGACGAAGCCAACAGCTTCTATGGGGGAGGCTTGCAGAACGTCAGCAATGCCTTTGGCACGGCGCTGTGGGTGATGGACTTCCTGTTCAACTGCGCAGTGGCCGGCTGCACCGGCGTGAACTTGCACAGCGGCGGAAGCGGTCCCGGCTACACGCCCATTTCCGAACGCGAAGGTGTGGTGATCGAGGCACGGCCCGGCTTCTATGGCATGTTCATGTTCACACTGGCTGCTCAGGGCATGCCGATGACCAGCATGATGGACCCGCCCGTCGACATCAATCTCAGCGCCTGGGGGGTGCAGCGCAGCGACGGCGGCTTCAACGCAATCCTGATCAACAAGGACAAGAGCCGCAGCGTGGCCATGAATCTGGTGACCAACGCTCCAGCAACCAGCTACGACCCGATCTGGCTGCGCGGTACGTCCTTGACTGCGAGCGCCGGACAAA
>DATBUE010000442.1:0-4396 GCA_036516375.1 Noviherbaspirillum sp.
CAGCAAGATTGGCTCCATTGCGGGCTGCTACGTGCTCGACGGCGTGGTCAAGCGGGGCGCTTCGGTACGCCTGCTGCGCGACAACGTGGTGATCTGGACCGGAGAACTCGATTCGCTCAAGCGCTTCAAGGACGACGTCAAGGAAGTCAAGGCCGGCTTCGAGTGCGGCCTGTCGCTGAAGAACTTCAACGACATCAAGGAAGGCGACCAGCTCGAAGTGTTCGAAGTGCAGGAAGTGGCACGTACCCTGTAGTCGGGGGCGCTCCCTTCGGGGCTGCCGGCCCGGATGGCGGCGCAGCGTGGATCAAGGATCGCGCTGCGCGGCGTCCGGGCTGATTTTTTTCGGGGCAACATCATGGCCAAACACAGTAAATCCATTCCGGGTCGCGGCGTGCGTGTCGCGGACCAGATCCAGCGCGATCTGGCCGAGATCATCGCGTATGAACTGAAGGACCCGCGCGTAGGCATGATCACCATTACCGAGGTTCAGGTGACGCCAGATTATGCGCACGCCAAGGTGTTCTTCACGACCCTGCTCGACAACGAGGAAGCAGTGCGCAACACCCTAGAGGGCTTGCGTGCTGCGGCGCGTTTCATCCGCGGTCAACTTGGACGCCGCCTTACCATCCATACCACCCCGGAGCTGCACTTCGTGCACGATGTCTCGACCGCGCGCGGCATTGAGCTATCGAAGCTGATCGACGAGGCGAATGCGACGCGTGCGCGCGACGCCGAAGACTGACCTTCCCTGCAGGTCGACATGTCCCAGATTCAGAAGCTGCCACGTGTGGCGGTGCATGGCGTGCTGTTACTCGACAAGGGGGCCGGCATGTCGAGCAACGATGCGCTGATCAAGGCCAAGCGTCTGCTCAACGCGCAGAAAGCAGGTCATACCGGAACGCTCGATCCCTTCGCCACCGGCTTGTTGCCGCTGTGCTTCGGCGAGGCCACCAAGTTTTCCCAGGACCTGCTCGACGCGGACAAGGAATACGAGACCGTCGTCCACCTAGGGGTGAGCACCACCACCGGCGATACCGAGGGCGAGGTGGTGCGTACCAGCGAGGTTGCTGCAAGCGGGGAGCAAATCGAATCCGTGCTGGCGCGCTTTCGCGGCGAAATCGACCAAGTCCCGCCCATGCATTCGGCGCTCAAGCGGGACGGCAAGCCCTTGTATGAATATGCGCGCGCCGGCATCACGCTCGAGCGTGCGGCGCGGCGCGTGACGATCCATGCGCTGGAATTGCTCGACTATGCGGCCCCCTTGCTGCGCCTGCGCGTTCGCTGCAGCAAGGGTACTTACATCCGTGTGCTGGGCGAAGATATCGGCGCCGCGCTCGGATGCGGCGCGCACCTGCAGGCCTTGCGCCGCACTGCGGTCGGCGCGCTTGGCCTCGCGTCTGCGCTGACGCTGGATACGCTGGCGCAACTGGATTCGGGAGCACGCGCCGCCCGACTCGAGCCGGTCGACGCGCTGCTGTCCACCTTTGCTTCGATTCATCTGCCTGCGCCGCTGGCGCAGCGCTTCATGCATGGGCAGCGGCTGGTGCCGGCGCGCGAGGGCGTAGCATGCCCGGAGCAGACGGGGCGGGTGCGCGTGTATTGCGGCCAGACGCTGCTGGGCAGTGCCATCCTTCACGACTACGGCGTGCTTGCGCCGGAGCGGCTGATCGCCACGGGGGCGCCGCT
The DNA here is from genome assembly GCA_036516375.1 of Noviherbaspirillum sp. Classification (GTDB taxonomy): domain Bacteria; phylum Pseudomonadota; class Gammaproteobacteria; order Burkholderiales; family Burkholderiaceae_D; genus Noviherbaspirillum. The sequence continues at coordinate 1,687 of DATBUE010000442.1, forward strand.
GGTCCTCGCGTGAAGGGCAGCGGGCGCGCCGATGGTATTGCGCTGACATGCGTCACGCGCTTCGACCTGGCCTAGGCCGCTCGCAGCGTCTGGCGCAATTGCCTTGACCTGTACTCAAGCGGCCCGCCGGTGCTCGTAGTGCCCGACCAGTTCCGCCTGTTCGAGAATGTGGCCGTGCATGGCTTGCATGAGCTCGATGCGGCCGGCGGCGCCCAGATCGGGAAATTCGATGTCGAGCGCGTAGAGACGGTGGAAATAACGATGCCGGCCAATGGGCGGGTTCGGTCCGCCGTATCCGGCGCGCTTCCAGTCGTTGAAACCTTCGCGCGTGCCTCGCGGCAAGTTTTGCGTCTGCATGCCGACGCCGAGTTCGGTGGTCTCCGGGGGAATGTTGTAGAGCACCCAGTGCGTGAAGATGCGCTGTGGCGCGGCGGGATCCGGGGCATCGGGATCTTCCACAATCAGGGCCAGGCTTTTCGTACCTGCCGGCACGCCACTCCATTTCAGCGGGGGAGAGGTGTTGTCCCCATCGCTGGTGTGAATGGCCGGGATGTTGCCGCCCGCTTCGAACGCGGGAGAAGTCAGGGTCAGGGACATGCGAACTCCTTCAGTGCTGGTCCACGGTCTGGGCTATGACAGGAGCACGCCGCAAGCGTTGCAGCATGCCGCCTTCGATGCGCCCGCTTTTGCGTTCTCGCAAGCCATTGAAATTGCAGCGGTTTTGCTTTTCATGCTGACTCCGGCTGCTATAATCGCTGGCTCTCTGCAATCCGGCCGAGCCAGTTCTTTCTTATCCGATTCACATCCATGTCAAACACCAAACGCGCGTTGCGCAACATCGCCATCATCGCCCACGTCGACCACGGCAAGACCACGCTGGTCGACCAATTGCTGCGTCAATCCGGCACCTTCCGTGAAAACCAGCAGGTCGACAACCGCGTCATGGATTCGAACGATATCGAAAAGGAACGCGGCATCACGATTCTTGCCAAGAACTGCGCGGTCGAATACGAAGGCACCCACATCAACATCGTCGACACCCCGGGCCACGCTGACTTCGGTGGCGAAGTCGAACGCGTGCTGTCGATGGTCGATTCCGTGCTGCTGCTGGTCGATGCGGTCGAAGGTCCGATGCCGCAGACCCGCTTCGTGACGCGCAAGGCGTTGGGGCTCGGCCTGAAACCCATCGTTGTGGTCAACAAGGTCGACCGCCCTGGTGCCCGTCCTGACTGGGTGATCAATGCGACCTTCGAACTGTTCGACAAGCTCGGTGCCACTGAAGAGCAGCTCGATTTCCCCGTCATTTACGCTTCCGGCCTGAACGGCTATGCGGGCCTGACCCCGGATGTGCGCGAAGGGAACATGAAGCCCCTGTTCGATGCAGTGCTGGAGCACGTGCCGGTGCGCGACGACGATCCGAACGGTCCGCTGCAACTGCAGATTTCCTCGCTCGATTACTCCTCCTACGTCGGCAAGATCGGCATCGGCCGCATCAGCCGCGGGCGCGTGAAGGCACTGCAGGACGTGGTGATCATGAACGGTCCGGAAGGCACGCCGATCAAGGCTCGTATCAACCAGGTGCTGAAGTTCAAGGGCTTGGAACGCATGCTGGTGGACGAGGCGATCGCCGGCGACATCGTGCTGATCAATGGCATCGAAGAGCTGGGCATTGGCACCACCGTCTGCTCGCCGGACAAGCCGGAAGCATTGCCGATGCTGAAGGTCGACGAGCCCACGCTGACGATGAACTTCCTGGTCAACAATTCGCCGCTGGCCGGGCGCGAAGGCAAGTTCGTCACCAGCCGCCAGCTGCGCGACCGTCTTGACCGTGAGCTGAAGTCGAATGTGGCATTGCGCGTCAACGATACCGGTGACGACACCACTTTCGAAGTATCGGGGCGCGGTGAACTGCACCTGACCATCCTGCTGGAAAACATGCGTCGCGAAGGCTATGAACTGGCCGTCTCGCGTCCGCGCGTGGTGTTCAAGGAAATCGACGGCGTCAAGTGCGAACCGTACGAACTGCTGACCGTGGACGTGGAAGATTCGCACCAAGGCGGCGTGATGGAAGAACTGGGCCGCCGCCGCGGCGACCTGCAGAACATGGAGCCGGACGGCAAGGGCCGTGTACGCCTCGAATACCGCATTCCGGCACGTGGCCTGATCGGCTTCCAGTCCGAGTTCATGACGCTCACGCGCGGCACCGGCCTGATGAGCCACATCTTCGACGAGTATTCGCCGGTCGACAATTCCAAGGGCGACCTCGCAGGACGTCGCAATGGCGTGCTGATCTCGCAGGACGACGGCGCAGCAGTGGCCTACGCGTTGTGGAAGCTGCAAGATCGCGGCCGCATGTTCGTGTCGCACAACGACGCGGTCTACGAAGGCATGATCATCGGCATCCACTCGCGCGAGAACGACCTGGTCGTGAACCCGATCAAGGGCAAGCAACTGACCAACGTGCGCGCCTCGGGTACCGACGAAGCGGTGCGCCTGGTGCCGCCTATCCAGCTGACGCTGGAATATGCAGTCGAATTCATCGAGGATGACGAGCTGGTCGAGATCACGCCGAAGAGCATTCGCCTGCGCAAGCGCTTCCTGAAGGAGCACGAGCGCAAGAAGGCATCCCGCGAAGCGGCATAAGGACGCAGCGCTTCAAAACAAGGACCCGGCAGGCTGTTACGCTTGCCGGGTCTTTTCATTTGCGGAT
>DATBUE010000443.1:0-11969 GCA_036516375.1 Noviherbaspirillum sp.
GATCGCCAGGCGCAAGGATGACTGAGACGGAAAGATCCCGGGCACATGCTGCAGCCACATCCATCATCGAGGAGTACACGATGACGAACTCACCCAAGAGGCCCAATTTCCTCCTCATCGTCGTTGACGACATGGGGTACTCGGATTGCGAACCGTTCGGTGGCGAAATCCATACGCCGAACCTCACCACGCTGGCGCAGGAAGGAGTGCGCTGCCGTCATTTCTATACTTCATCGCTGTGTGCGCCAACGCGTTCGCTGCTGCTGACCGGCGTAGACAACCACCTGAATGGCCTTGGCGCCATGCCGCCCATGCACGCGATGAACCAGTTCATGCAGCCCGGCTACGAAGGCACGCTCAACGGCACTGTGGCCACCATTGCCGAACTGCTGGGCGACGCCGGGTATTACACCTGCATGGCCGGCAAGTGGCATCTCGGACTGAACGATGGGCAGCGGCCGGAGGATCGTGGATTCGACCGCGTGTTCAGTTTTCTGGGTGGCGGTGCTTCGCACTTTTCCGATGCAAGGGTGTTGTCGCCTACGGAGCGGCCGCATACCCGCTACGACGAGGATGGGCGCGACGTCACCCACGCGCTTCCTGCCGATTTCTACTCGACTGCTTCCTACACCGGCAAGATGATCGACTTCCTGCGGGCCAAGCCGCAAGACCAACCGTTCTTCGGCTACCTTGCCTACACCGCGCCGCACGATCCGCTGCAGGTGCCCGATGAATGGCTGGACCGCTACAAGGGCAGGTACGACGACGGCTATCCGGCGATGAAGGAGGCGCGCACCCGCCGCATGAAATCGATCGGACTGATAAGCCCGGACATGGACATCAATCCGGGTACCGACTACTTCGAAAAATGGGAAGACTTGTCCGCGGAAGAGAGGCGCAGCCAGGCTCGCAAGATGGAAATCTGCGCGGCGATGATCGAGCTGCTGGATGAAGGGATCGGAAAAGTCATCGGCCACCTCAAGGAAACAGGGGAGTACGACAACACGTTCATCCTGTTCATGTCCGACAACGGTGCCAATCCCAAGGACCCGCACTTCTACTCCGGGCTCGGCGCCGAGAAGATCGAGGACGTTTTCGATAACAGCTGGGACAACATGGGCCGCATCGGATCGTTCATCTCCATCGGCGGTGCCTGGGCCGAAGCGTGCAACACGCCGCTGTCCTATTTCAAGCTGACCACGGCGGAGGGCGGGGTGCAGGTGCCGCTGATTGTCAGCGGTCCCGGCGTCAAGCGCCGAGGCATCGTCACCGACCAGCTTCTTCATGCGACCGATGTGCTGCCGACGCTGCTCGATTTTTCCGGCGTCGAACGGCCTGCGATACGCAACGGTCATCCGCTTGCGCCGCTCTACGGCCGCTCATGGCGCGCTTTTCTTGAAATGACTTCCTCGCAGCCCGTGCGCGGCCACTACGATGCGCTTGCGTTCGAGATGAGCGAATGCAAGGCGGTGATCAAGGGCGACTGGAAGATCCTGTTCATGGCACCGCCCTATGGCGAGAACGAGTGGCATCTGTTTCATCTGCGCGAGGATCCGCAGGAATTGAACAATGTCGCGGCCGAACATCCTGCGAAGCTGGCGGAACTGTTGGCGGAATGGGAGGCTTATTCCACTGCTGTCGGCTATATCGCGGCTTCGGCCGACCCGGTCCTCGCCCACATGAGCGCCGAGGAGTTTTTCGACCGCTATGGCTTCACTGAAACGCCTGTGCGCGAGACGACGGGTGGCAAGGCATGAGCAACAGGATCGCAAGCACACTCAGGCGTGCGCCGGAGCATGGGGTTCGTGGGCGAACAGCACGGTCAGACCTTCGGCCATGGTCGGATGCGTGAAGACTGCATCGCGCAGGGCCGTGTAAGGCATATCCGCCAGCATCGCCATCTGCACCACGGCGATGAGTTCGCTGGCTCCGGTTCCGACAGCGGTAAAACCGATGATCCGGTCGCTGTCGGCAGCCACCAGCGCCTTCAGGAAACCGTAGGTTTCCGAGAGCGTGCGTGTGCGCAAGACCGAGGCAAGCGGAAGCCTGACGATGCGATAGGCAATGCCGTCGCGTTGAGCTTCCGATTCGTTCAGGCCGACGCGGCCGACTTCCGGATCCGTGAACATGCAATACGGGACAAGACGGTCGCGCGTCGTGCGTTGGCCGCCCTCCAGATTGGCACGCACGATGCGGAAATCGTCGTAGGAGACATGTGTGAACTGCGGGCTGCCGGCACAGTCGCCCATCGCCCACACGTTTGCAGCGGTGGTCTCCAACCGCTCGTTGACCTTGATGTAGCCGCGCTGGTCGAGCTCGACGCCTGCGATCTCAAGACCGATGTCCTGCGTGTTGGGAACGCATCCGGCGGCAACCAGGATATCGGTGGCTTCGATGGTCTGGGTACCGTTTGCTGTTTCCACGCGCACCCGGATGTGCCTGCCTGATTGCCCTTCGACCTCAAGCAGGCGCGTATTGAGCATGACTGCGATGCCTTCCTTCTCCAGGCGATGCTGGAGCGCATGCGCCACGTCGCCATCCTCACGCCCGGCAATCTGCGGCCCTTGCTCGATGATGGTCACGCGGCTGCCGAAGCGGCGCATCGCTTGGGCGAATTCAAGACCGACATAGCCGCCGCCGAGCACGATCAGGTGGTCGGGAAGGCGATCGAGGTTCAGGGCTTCGACATGGGTCAGGGGCGCGGCCTGCACCAGTCCCGGCACATCCGGCACTGCCGCGCGCGTCCCCAGGTTCAGGAAGATGCGCTCGCCCTCAAGCACCTGGACGCTGCCATCCTCGCTCCGAACTTCGATTTTTCCAGGGGCGACAAAGCGTCCTTCGCCCATGATCAGATGCGCGCCGCTTGTCGTGTAGTTCTTGCTATGGATGTCGACGAGGCTCTCCACCATTTGCTGCTTGCGGTGCTGCACGCCCTTCATGTCGACCTGGAAGGTGTCGTGCGCCATCCCGAACTCTTCGCCGCGCCCGAACAATGTTGCGACATACGCACTGTGAATGATGTTCTTGCTCGGCAGGCAAGCCATGTTGGGACAAGCGCCGCCGATCCACCTGCGCTCGATCACTGCTGCGCGGCGTCCGGCTTTTGCCATCGTCCATGCCAGGTACTTCCCCGCTTCGCCGCTACCGAGCACGAGGAATTCGTAGGATTGCGTACTGGCCATGATGTGTCTCGGGAGCGTCTCTTGAACGCTCCGGTTTTCCATTCCCACTGCTACTGCTGCATATCGCGTGCTAACCGAATCCACATGCAAAATATCAGGCGATGCGCTCAGCTTAGATTCGATTGACGCGCATGCCAGTCCTGATTCGTTTCGCGCCCAGGCCCATTGATTCTGCTCAAAGGGGAGCGTTGATGCCGGGGAAAAGAACATTTGCGATCGTGAACCTATCGGGTTTTTCGCATACTCTGCGCGCTGTTGAACCGCCCGCCATCCCACGCTCCCTTCACCATTCATGCCTTCCATTTCCCCAGAGCTCGAAACCCTGCTTGCCCGCTGCGAACAGGAGCCGATTCACATCCCCGGTGCCATTCAACCCTTCGGTGTCCTGTTGACCGTTCTCGAGCCCCGTCTGGTGATCACGAATGCGAGCGAGAACAGCGGGGCGTGCTGGCAGTTGCCCGCGACTGGATTGATCGGCCATTCGCTGTCCGATCTGCTCGATCGCGGCGACCTGGAACAGTTGCGTCGTTACCTGGCGCAGCCCGAACTCGAGGAACAGCCGCTCCTTGCGCTACGCGTGCTGACTGGTACGCCTTCAGATCGGCGGTGGGATGTGCGCGCCCATCGCCACGACGGCGTGCTTTACCTGGAATTCGAGCCGGCCGATATCGCCGGTATCACCGAGGCAGGCGAGGCCGGCTTTCATGTGGCCGTGCGCGAGACTGTGCGTGCGCTGCAGAGGGCGGGCACTGTGCAGGAGCTGTGCGAAAGGGCGGTGCAGCAGGTGCGGCAGATCAGCGGCTTCGACCGCGTGATGGTCTACCGTTTCGATGCCGACTGGCACGGCGTGGTGATCGCCGAGTCCTGCACGCAAGGAGCGGACTGCTACCTCGGCCACCACTTTCCTGCAGCCGACATTCCCGCCCAGGCCCGCGCGGTCTTCCTGCAGAACTGGCTGCGCATGATCCCGGATGTCGACTACGCGCCGGTGCCGCTGCATCCCGGCGTGCATCCCGGTTCGGGTGCGCCGCTCGATTTGGGAAAGAGCGTGCTGCGCAGCGTTTCACCCGTGCATCTGCAATACCTGCGGCACATGGGCGTGAAAGCCAGCCTCACCATTTCGCTGGTGGACGAAGGCCGGCTATGGGGTTTGATCGCCTGCCATCATCTGAGTCCGCGCCTGCTCGGCAGCGATGCGCGCATGGGCGTCGAGCTGATCGGGCGCCTGGTGTCGGCGCAGTTGCGGATGAAGGAGGAGCAGGAACACCAGTTGTATCGCCAAGCCACGAACAAGGCGGTGGATGAACTGCTGGGCCTGCTGGAAACGGGGCCGGGCAGCGATCTGGCCGAGCGGCTGAGCACGCGTGCGCCGCATCTGCTCGATCTGGTGTCCGCGGCAAGGACTGCGGTGGCCATACGCTACGACGGCAAGTGGACCATCGCCGGCGCAACGCCCGCCGTGCCGCAACTGCAAGCATTGACGAGCTGGCTCGCTCCCCGGTTTGCCCGCCACCACCTGTTCCAGACTGAGCACCTCGGGCAGCACTATCCGGATGGAGATGCGATACGCGCCACTGCCAGTGGACTGCTGGCAGTCTCTCTGGGAAGGGACGACGATTGCATCCTCTGGCTGCGGCCCGAAGTAGCGACCACGGTGACCTGGGCCGGCCCGCCCGACAAGACGGTGCAGGCTGGCGTCCTGCAGCCGCGCGCTTCCTTCGCATCCTGGACCGAGCAGGTGCGCGGCACTTCCGCGCCCTGGACGCGGGTGGAAGTGGCGGCGGTCGAGAAGCTGCGCAACGGCTTGCTGGCGCTGGCGCTGGCCGAGGAGCACCGCAAGGAGCAGGTGGCGCGCCGGCAGGCCGAACGCATCAGTCGCGAGAAGGATGAGATGGTGATGATGGTGTCGCACGATCTGCGTACGCCGCTCAACGTGCTGACCATGTGTCTCGGATTCCTGCGCCAGTTTCATCCCAGCAGCGAACAGCCGGTGCAGCGCATGCTGGTGCGCGGCGAGCGCGCCGCCGACCTGATGGCGCGGCTGATCACCAACATCCTGGACGTGGCCAAGATTGAGGCCGGCACGCTCGACCTTGCATTGAGGGAAGAAGACGCTGCCCAACTGCTCGCGGAAGCCGGCGACCTGACGCTGCCGCTGGCCGAGGCGAAGGGGGTGCGCCTGAGCCTGTCGCTACCGGATGGACCGGGGCCGCGCGTGTGCTGCGAGAAGGCGCGGCTGCATCAGGTGTTGAACAACTTCCTGAGCAATGCGCTGAAGTTCACGCCGGCTGGAGGCAGCATCAAGCTGGATTTGCGCGAGGAGGGCGATGAAGTGGTGTTCAGCGTTGCCGATACCGGCGAAGGCATGTCGCGCGACGTGCTGGAGCAGGTGTTCGAGCGCTTCTGGCAGGCGGAGGAAACGAAGCGGCAGGGCACCGGGCTGGGGCTGTGGATTGCGCGCGCGGTCGTGCATATGCATGGCGGCCGGATCTGGGCCAGCAGCGAGCCGGGCAAGGGGAGCTGCTTTTCCTTTGCGCTCAGGAAGGTGGTCCCAGCCGCCTGAGCTTGCGCAGTGTCGGCTCATCGTTGCCGGAAAGCGGGAGACCATCGCAGCAGGACAAGGCGTGAGGGGGCTCGTTCCCTGCTGCGCAAAAGCGGCATGCCATTGTCATTCCGACGACGCTTTCCGCGCGCGTTTCTGGTATCACTGCCGGCTTGTCCAGGTCTCTTCGCCATGCCAGCTCTCGTCACCTCGGTCGGCCTGTTTCGGCCGCAGCCCGCCACCTCGTATTGCTATCCCGATCACATCGACGCCGACAGCCTCGCCGCGCTGCCCTCGAAACCTGGTGTCTATGTGTTCGAGGATGAACGCAAGTGTCCGCTGTACATCGGCAAAAGCGTCAACATCCGCAGCCGCGTGCGCGCGCACCTGCGTACGCCGGAAGAGGCGCGCCTGCTGCATCACACGCGCGCCATTTCGTATTTCCGCACCGCCGGCGAGATCGGCGCGCTGCTGCTGGAATCGCGCCTGATCAAGGAGCGCCAGCCGGTGCACAACAAGAAGCTGCGGCGCACGCGCGAGATGTGCTCGTTCCGGCTGGTGCAGGATGCGCCGCAACTGGTGCATGCGCGCGAGCTCGACTTCGCCGCCACCAATGGCCTGTACGGCTTGTTCGCCACGCGACGTGCGGCGCTGGAAAGATTGCAGACGCTCATCGATGCCAACAAGCTGTGCCGCGTGCTGTGCGGGTTGGAGCGCGCCATGCCCGGCAAGCCCTGTTTCGCCTGTCAGCTCGGTCGCTGTGCAGGGGCTTGCGTCGGGCGCGAGTCGCGCGCCGAGCACGGGGCGCGGTTGCGTACGGCGCTGGAGAATGTGCAGGTGGTGACCTGGCCTTATGCCGGACCGGTCGGGTTGATCGAGGAATGCGACGGCTGGCGCCAGATGCACGTAGTCAATCGCTGGTGCTATCTGGGCACGCTGGATGAGCCGTTCGATCCAGCGCAACTGGCTGGCGCGCCGGCACTGGAACGTGCGGCATTCGATGTCGATACCTACGCAATCCTGCTCAAGCCGCTGCTGGCTGGGGAAATGACGGTACGGCCGCTGTAGGCGCGGCGGATGCAGTCAGCGTGCGGCGATGCTTGCCCTTGTCGGGCCTTGCGCCCAGCTTAAGCAGGCATTGCACGACTGCGTGCTGTCCGGCAAGCAGGGCATGGGCCAGGGCATCGCGTCCGTTGTGGTCCCGGTGCTCCAGTTCCGCACCGGCTTCGGCCAGTGCCTGCGCAGCCGGCAAATCGCCGCGCGCGGCAGCCAGCGCCAGCGGACGCATGCCGCCGACCGAGGTGGCTAGATTCGGATTGGCTCGCGCATTGAGCAGGGCCAGCAGCACCTGCAGATGGGCACCGCGGATGGCGGCTTCGAGCGGGAGCTGTCCGTCCGCAAAGCGCAGGTTGGGATCGGCCAGCTTCAGGTGAGCGGCGGCTGCAGCCAGGTCGCCCCGGCGTATCGCGTTGCGCAGGTTTTCATGTGCGCCAGGCGGCATGGCAGCATGCGCGCTGGCATACGGCCGCGGCTTGTCCTCGTTGCATGCCCAGGCGCGTGCTGCTTGCGCAATCGTGCAGCCGCTGCTGCCAGTCGGGACCAGATCGGAGGGGGGCTGCAGCAATGCGTGCGCGTGCAAGGCTGCGGGCAGGCGCGCAGCCGGATGGGAAGAGTCAATGTTCATCCGGATTGAGTGGCGGGAACGGGGATATCGTTCCATTGGCAAACTTGAAACACGAAAGAGACCGAGCGATGAACCCGAAAATCGTGGGTGGATTGGCGGCTGCACTATTGGCCGCCGGAGGATTGGCCTATTGCTTCGGGCCGGAGCCGCAGGGCGCGGGGCAAGCAGCGATTGATGCCGGCGATCCGAAACTGGTCGCGCGCGGCAAGGAAATCTATGCCGCCCAGTGCGCCGCCTGCCACGGCGCCAAGCTCGAAGGCCAGCCCAACTGGCGCACGCGCTTGCCCAACGGGCGCTTGCCAGCGCCGCCGCACGACGAAAGCGGCCATACCTGGCATCACCCGGACGCGGTGCTGTTCGACATCGTGAAGAACGGCCTCGTGCCGGGACGCACGGCGCCGCCGGATTACCAGAGCGACATGCCAGCCTACGGCGGCGTGCTGTCGGACCAGGACATCGTGGCCGTGCTCGCCTATATCAAGAGCACCTGGCCGGCGCGTGCCCGCGCGGCGCAGGAGGAAGTGACGCGGGCGCAGCAGGGACGGTGAGGCTGATGCGCGTACCCCTGCGATAGCAAGCGGGCGGAGCGGGGAGCGGCGGCGCCATTGGAGGTAGCGTATAGCCTCCAAGCGGCTGCAACTGGCGCCCCGGCTCTGCTGGGCGTGCTGGGCGGCGGTCGTCTTTAGGCCAGATGGTCGTGCAGGATGCGCAGCAGGGTGCGGCCGTCGAAGGGCTTGCGGATGAATTGCACCGGCAGACTTGCGATGCGTTCGGGCGCGACCACATAGCCGCTGGCCAGCACCACCGGCAGCGCCGGCATTCTTTTCGCAAGCTCCTGCGCCAATCCGATGCCATCCATGGCGCCGGGCATCTGGACGTCGGAGAACACCAGGTCGAAGGCCTGGAGCTCGGTTTGCAGGGCGGACTCGGCGTCGCGCGCCCAGTGCACGGTGCTGCCGGCGGCCTCCAGCAGTCCCACGATCAGCTTGCCGACCTCTTCATCGTCTTCCACGTACAGCAGGCGCGCGCCCTGCAGCGGCTTGGCGAGATCATGCTCGGCCGGTTGCGCTTCCTCGTCAGCACGCCTGCCGACCTCTGCACCGCGCGGCAGCAACACGGATACCGTGGTGCCGTTACCGTCGCTCCTGATCCACGCGCCGCCTCCCGACTGCCGCGCAAAGCCATACACCTGGCTTAGGCCCAGGCCGCTGCCTTCACCGATGCGCTTGGTCGTGAAGAAGGGCTCGAAGGCCTGGGCGGCCACTTCGGCGCTCATGCCGGGGCCGTTATCGGCCAGACGTACCCAGATGAAGTCGCCACTCAAGTCCGGCACCTCGGGAAAGTGCGCATCGGGCAGCCGCACGTTGGATGCCGCCAAGGTGACCTTGCCGCCGTTTGGCAAGACGTCCTTGGCATTGACCGTCAGGTTGAGCAGGGCAACTTCCAGTTGAGTCGCATCGGTACGGGCAGGCCACAGATCGGGCTGCAGGCGCAGCTCGAGCGTGATCTTTTCGCGCAGCGATTGCTGCAGCAGTTCCTTCATTTCATTGATGCGCTGGGCGATGTCGACCGCGTCCGTACTGAGCACCTGACGCCTGCCGAAGGCGAGCATCTGCTGGGTGAGCCTGGCGCCGCGGTCGGTGGCACGCTGTATGGTGTCGAGCAATGCGCTGCCGCGCTCGCCATCGGAGCCGGCGAAACGCAGCAGCGTGCAGGCGCTGTCGATCACCTGAAGCAGGTTGTTGAAGTCATGCGCGACCCCGCCCGTAAGCCGGCCGATCGCTTCCAGCCGGCGTGCTTCGTTGAGCGCGCTCTCGATGCGCTTGCGGTGTTCGCTCTCGGCCTGCAGGGCGCGTATGCCCTCGCGCACTTCCATTTCCAGGCCGGTGTTCTGTGCTTCCAGCCGGCGCATCTGCTCGCGCACCACGTATTGCCAGGCGCGCGCACGGCATGCCGCTTCAAGCGCGACGTTGAGCGTCTCGCCCGTCATGGGCCGTGCGAGGACCGTGACATTGCCGAACTGGCGGAAGAACTTCCAGCGCGCCGGAGCATCGTGGCGCACCTGGCGGCCGGTCAGGATCAGGACCGGCAGATCGGACCAGGCCGGCTGCGTGTCCAGGCAGGCGCGGAGCGCTGCTTCGGCATCGAGCAGGCTTTCCTCGGTGGCGACCAGCGCGGCGACCGAGTCGTCGAACGCCTGGCAGAAATCTTCCGGTGCGCTGCAGATGCGTGCGCGTCGCCCGGCTTGCTCGACGTGGCGCGCCAGCGTCCCGGCATCGTTCCCGAAGGATGCGAGCACGAGGATGACCGCATCATCCAGGGAAACGTCAGGACCGCTCATGCCTGCGTGCCTACCGCCGGATTTGCGGGGACGGCTGCGGCGTGCCGGTCAGCACGCCCTGGAAGTCGTGCAGTTGCGGCCCCACGCGCACGCCGCTGTCGCCGAGCATGAATTCACGGATCGTCGATTCATGTCGGCCGGGCCGCTTCTTCACCACTGAAATCGCCTTGCGCACCTCGCCCTCGGCTTCGTAGAAACGCAGCAGGATCACCGTGTCCATGATGAAGGAGACGTCGAGCGGATCGCGCACGTTTTCGAGCAGACCGCTCTGGCCGACGATCATCAGGCACAGCACGCCCATGTTGGTCAGGTAGGACAGCAGTTCGTGCATCTGCAGCATCAGCGCCTGTTCCTCGTGCATGGTTTCCATGTACGAGTTCAGGCTATCGACGACGACCACGCGCACGTCCTGGTCTTCGACCTGGCGCCGGACTTTCCAGATGAATTCGCCCGGTGAAATGCGCGAGGGATTGATCCTTTCCCAGTGCACCGCTTTGCGCTCGATGGCGTCGGAAATCGCCATCGACAATCCAGTGGCGCGCTGCAGCAAGGTATCCGAGGATTCGTCGAAGGAAAAATATGCGACGCGCTCTCCGCGCCTGGCCGCCGCATTGGCATACTGCAGCGCCAGCGAGGACTTGCCGACGCCGGAAGGGCCGAGCACGAGCACCGAGTTGCCGCGCACCAGCCCGCCGCCGAGCAACTCATCCAGTTGCGGCACATCGCTGGAAATGGCTTCCGGCGTGTACTGCCGGCGATGTTCCTCCGCGATCAGGCTGGGAAATACCAGCACTTCATCCCTCGTGACCGCAAAGTCGTGCCAGCCGCTCTGGAAATCGGCGCCGCGCATCTTGATTACGCGCATGCTGCGCCGGACCGACCCGAAGGAACGTTCGCGCTGTTCCAGCAGGATCACGCCGTGCACTGTGCTTTCGAGGTCATAGCCGCGGGCGTCGGCGGTCAGGTCGTCCAGCAGCATCGTGGTGGCCTTGCCCTTCAACAGGAACTGCTTGAGCGCGATCACCTGACGGCGGTAGCGCATCGGTTCTTCGGCCAAGAGGCGCAGTTCGGATACTGAGTCCACCACGATGCGATCCGGCTGATGGCGGGCGATGCAGTCGGTGATCAGGGAGATGGTTTTGCCAAGCTCGACCTCGGAGGGATAGAGGATGCTTTGCTGCTCTTCGAGGTTCGCCTCGGCCGGCACGACCTCGCAGATTTCGATGCCATCGAGCGACCAGCCGTGGCTCTTCGCAGCAGCGCGCAGCTCGTCCTCGGTTTCGGACAGGGCGATGTAGAGGCACTTCTCGCCGCGCTTGGCACCTTCCATCAAGAAGCGCATCGACAGCGTGGTCTTGCCGGTGCCTGGTTTTCCTTCGAGCAAATGAATGCGCCCTTTGATCAGGCCTCCGCGGAGCACGATGTCGAATTCAGGGATGCCTGTCAAAAGTTTCGGCAGGTTTTCCAAATCGGATTTCCTTTGGTCACGTAGTTGCGAATGACCTCGCGGTTAGCACCATCCATGCCAAACCGAAACCGTGGGTATCCGCTGCTGCGTGCCCCCCTGCGCGTCAGGCGGCGGTGGAAATGCTGGCGCCGCCATGTATTTTTTTCATGCTGTCCGGCGCGAAGCCGTGATTGAGCGGGCCATGGCCGTGGCCGGTGCGTACATCGGCCCCGTGCATCAAGGCGCGCCGCACGTAATCGCGGGCGGCGCGCACCGCTTCCGGCACGTCCTTGCCCAACGCAAGGTGACAAGCGATGGCCGAGGACAAGGTGCAGCCGGTGCCGTGGATGTTCGTGCTTTCGATACGCGCCGCTTCCATGCGCAAGGTGCTACGGCCCTCCGCTGCCTCGCGCAGCAGCAGGTCGGTCACCTGCGGTCCGGGTAGATGCCCGCCCTTGAGCAGCACTGCGCGCGCGCCGAGCGCAAGCAAGTCGGCGCCGGCTTGCTCCAGTTCGTCGGCCGCGGCGATCGGCCGTTGCAGCAGCAGCGCCGCCTCATCCAGATTCGGCGTGACGACGGTAGCCAGCGGAAACAGCTCGCGCACCAGCACCTCCACCGTCTCTTCCGCGATCAGGCGGTCGCCGCTGGCGGCCACCATCACCGGGTCGAGCACGATGCGAGGCCATTGATAACGGCGGATCGCCTGGGCCACCACATGTACTACTTCCGGATCGTGCAGCATGCCGATCTTCACTGCGTCGACACCGATATCG